>PXBF01000156.1 GCA_003567005.1 PVC group bacterium | reverse complement strand
TCATTTTCACAATTCGAGTCTATTGCCAAATCTCATAAGGTTGAGATCGCTGCGCATGATTTTTATAGAATTCGGCAGATTGGTTATAACAATAGTCTTCCGAGACGAATTTGGAGAATCATTCGGGGACGCGTTTGGATTGGATGGAAAACGTATTGGCAGGCTGAACATCCAATGTACGGTAAATGTTTTCTGAAGGTTAGCTTTGGGCATGATACACTTCCGCGCGAACAGGCTTATATGGATGCTGAAAACGAAGTGCTTCTAGCATCCCATTTTGCAGATTATCTCGGCACGGTAAATAATGTACGAACCATAATTCCTTTAGATCATTGGAAAGCTAATGACGCTGTTTGCAGTTATTTTATAACCTATCCTTGGCTAGATGGCATTCGGAATGTTGGGTTGTCTGATTATATGCTGCAGAAAAGAAATAAGAAAACCCTATCAAACCTTCTTCGCATCTTATTCGCGATTCCAGCACCTACCTGGTGGAGACAAGAACGAGAGACACATAATTTTGCATGTACGGATTATGCCGCTGGTAAAAGCGTTTATTGCAACCCATTTAATGTCGATTTCTTTCATAATTTAGCATTGGATGCAGACGGGCAGTTGTTGTTTTTTGACTTGGAAAAATACCAATGGTCTTTGCCGGGGCTTCAAGAGGTTTCTTTGGCCTTATACCTTTTGGCTACTAGACCAAACTTAGGGTATGAAGAATTGTTGACTATATTGTCTCACGTGGAAATTGCAACGCGTCAGGCGATTATGGATCAATCGTGCAAAGTGATCGAAAAACGCAAGGAGGCCTGGAAAATCCCCGGGTTTAGTGAGAATGATAGGAACAAGTTTATGAAACGGATTCTTCAGGTTCCTTGTACATGAATGAAAGGTTTATTTGAGATGAGCGCTATCAAACGAATTAAAAGTTTCGTAAAGAATACTCCACTAATTGGTAAATTAGCGGAAAAGGTATATAGGCAATTTGTACCCGGTCCAGAAAAATATATTTTTACCAGATTCGGTTGGGAGAAAGAATCTCAAGAGTCAGGTAAACCCGAAGTGCAGCAGATTCTCAATTTGCTGAACTATACAAAGACGAGTGGAGCATCCTACGCAGCGAAAAAATATCCTGCCGGCTATCATTCGCTGGAAATAGAGGGTTCCATCATCAAGGGACAGCGTGATCCATTCAACAGGTTGAAGCGGCTGGAAATTGATTTTGCGGGATTGCGTGTGCTTGATATCGGATGCAACCAAGGTGGTATGCTTTTTTCTCTTTATGACAGAATCAAATGGGGCGTTGGTGTCGACTATGACTACCGTTTGATTAACTGTTGTTCCAAAATTGGCTATCAAACTGGAAAAAATAATAAACTTTCGTTCTATAGTTTTAATATAGATCATGATCCGCATGAGATCATTCTCGATATGCTACCGGAACCCGTTAAAAAGGTTGATGTTGTATTTCTGCTGGCCGTTTGTATGTGGGTCGAAAAATGGCGGGAAATTATTGATTTATGTGCGGCAATCAGCCCTGTTTTGGTCTTTGAATCAAATGGTTCGCCAGAGGTTCAGGCTGGTCAAATTGCACATGTGAAAAGCAGGTATTCAGAAGTTGAAATGATTGAAGATTCAAACAACGGAAACAGGCAACTGATGGTGGCGAGAAATGATCCCTGAGGGATGAGTGCTGTCCCGACTCCCTGCGGGGTACGGGATCTGCGAAGCTGAGAAGGGGGCGCATGGCCTCTGTGGGTGGATTTAACCACGGAATACACAGAAAATTCGGAAACTGATAGGCTCTATGGTCTCTGTTATAGATTTCAGTATTTCACTATTTTGGCTTTTCAACTTTTACGATTATGAATGCAGAACTTTCTATCGTGATTCCTGCGTATGGGCGGGATGCCGTTCTTGTCGACAGCATTCGGGCTTTGCAGGCGTTGCCGGAGCCGGCGGATGAAGGGCTGGTGATGGATCAGACTGCGACGTATGAGCCCGAAACAGAGGCCGCGCTCTCGGGGTGGGATGCGGAGGGCCGCATTCGCTGGATTCGGAATGAGCCGCCGGGTGTGGTGGGGGCGGACAAGGGAAAACTGAAAAGCTGAATGCGCCAAGAAAAAGCTGAAATTGGAGACCGATAGGCTTTTCTGGCATGAACCGCTAATTGTATAAAATCATGTGGCTGCGGAATGGTCTTGATAATTCCGCAGTTGTATGAATAAATATTCAGTATGAAAATGCAACCGAGAATGTATGGTGCCATTTTAGATGTGGCCTTGCGGGAAGACCGGCAGATGGCTTTTGTTGCAGGCCCGCGTCAAGTTGGCAAGACGACGACTTGTCGCGCTCTGGCAGATGTCTATCTAGACTGGGACAATGAAGATCACCGTGCCTTGATTCTGGCAGGTCCATCAGCGGTTGCCACACATGCGGGGCTGGATCGGCTGGCGCAACAGCCCGTCAGGATCGTCTTTGACGAGCTTCACAAATACCGACGTTGGAAGCAGTTTCTGAAGGTTGGACAGACCTAGGATTCGGCGTGTTTGAGCTGCGCTACATTCGCGATACACAAAAGCGCGAGGTCGACTTCCTTGTGATTCGCGATGGCAATCCCTGGTTCCTGGTGGAGGTGAAGCATGGCAATGCTGAATTGTCGCCGCACCTGAACTACTTTCAGGAGCAGACAGGGGCGCAACATGCTTTTCAGGTTGCGATGCATGCTGCCTATGTTGCGGCAGATTGCTTTGTGCGGCATACCCCTGTGGTGGTTCCGGCCCGTACATTCTTTTCGCAGTTGATTTAGGGAAAAATCTGAAAAGTTGACATGCTGAAATGCTGATGGGCTCTGATGCTGGTAGGCTCTGCTATGATTAACCGTCCCGACCTCGTGCAGAGTCGGGATGCTAATTAGGCGAGTTTCATTTTTGTGCTAGATATGTAGGATTCGGGATCTGTTGTCGGTCATTGAATGCCCAACTTTGAATATTTTAGTGGGTCTGGCTGTCGTTTAGCTGTGTTATGGAAAGAAAAATGAGTCCGATATTCGTTATTGGTGCCAATGGTTGCGGAAAGACAACAATGGCGCATATTATTGCAGAAGCTGGCGGGTGGTATCACTGGCAGGAGCCCAATGTTCTGCTTAGAACCGGTCATGCGTATCGCCCTGTAGATTTTGCAAATGCAACAGATGCTTGCCCGTGGGTGAAGCGCTTCTGGAAGCGTACTGTTGCGGCCAAGATGAAAGAATTTGGATGTTCGAGGGTCGTTATTGATAGTCCCTTTGCCGGCGCTTATATCCCTTACTTGTTGTCGATATATCCCGATGCGCTATTTGTGTTGGTTGTTCGCAAGCCCAACAGTGCTTTTCGCGCCAGGTTGCCAACAACAAATAATACAGACTGGGTATACGACTTGTCTCGCAAGGAGACGCGGCGCCGAATTGCCGGGCAATTACAGCAGATCTCACTGCGAGAGTTTCCTGCATACCTCATTCGTTTTATTTCTATTCGAGCGAATAGAAAGATGACAGGGCGCCAGCCTTGGTTTGGGCTTCGTTATCCGGGGTGGAAGGTTGATCATAAAAAACAAGCATCTGGTCTGGATATACGATTGAAGCAGTGGATATATATTAATGGTGTCGCGCTCGACGCGCTTGCTGCAATAAAGCAATCATCATGGTGTGTGGTTCGTGCTGAGGAATTGTTGGTTTCGCCGCAAAAGGTTTTAAGGGAGGTTGGGCGTTGTTGTAGTTTGCAGATCGAAGATCTTCTTGCTGTCTATCATGAGGTGACAGCGCGCCGTAATTGGTTAATAACTGAAGCAAACAAAGGTCACAAAGATTTTGATCACGCGACTGAAGCGGATACTCCTTTGCAAGATATATTGATACGGCTCGGATATTCTGCCTAGCTTGCACCATTATCGGTTTGGGAATCATGCGTGTTGGTTTTGTATTATTCGGGTAACGAAGCAGGTTTTGGGAAAATATTATGAGCGATTTTGATGATTATCGTGTTAGTCACGTTAAAAGCGGTGAGTCGTACGATGCATTCTTTCGTGATTCTCCTCGGTTACGGGCTTTGGGGCTGATTGAAGAGGAATTATTAGAAAGCATTATTAGTGACCATTTTCAGAAAGGGGGAAAATTCCAGTGTTTGGACTTTGCTTGCGGAACAGGAAGAATATTAAGCATCTTGGAAAAACATGCGTCTAGATGCGTCGGTGTGGATATTTCAGCGTCTATGATACATGAGGCGAAGGGAAGGGTGAGAAAAAGTGAGTTGGTCGAAGGAGATCTTACGAAAGATGAAATTTTGAAGGAATCCTTTGATATGATAACGGCATTTCGCTTTTTTGCTAACGCACAGCAAAGCCTCAGGGAAGAGGCTATGAGTGCTCTCGTTGAACGAATGGCAGACGGAGGAATATTGATATTTAATAATCATCACAGGTGGGAGTCATTGAATGAGCGTATCAGGCGTATCTGGCGGCGCATTACTGGTCGTCGGTTGGTTGGCCTGATGCACAGGGGCATGACTGATGCTGAGGTGGATCGATTGGTTTCAAGAGCAAAACTTGCCATCATTGAAACACATCACCTTGGATGTTTACCCTCCGCGCATGCAAAATTGCTCTTGCCGTTTAGTCTGTTTTTGTGGTTAGAGCGTTTTTTTGCACGATGTCGTTTGGGCGCACCATTGGCGCAATATAAGGTTTACGTCTGTGTGAAAGTTCCAGAAAGAGGCGTTTTAGGTTAGAAGTTCTGTGGCGGGAATTGCCTGGATGTTTTCCGCGAGTGGAAAGTTCTGCTTTCCCTTATAGGTGATGCAGGCTTCAATCTCGTATATAAACCTTGGGGGCTTTAACCAGTCGATTGCCTACGTTGGCATGATATGGCTCCAGGCGTCGTGTTAGAAAATGGCCATTTACAATATCGAGAGCCTTCTGGACGGTATGATAGGAAATGCCCAGCGAGCGGCCTAGGTCTGAGGCATTCAGAAGGCCACCTAGTTGGCGGAGCGCAAGTTCGGCATCGCCCTCGAGAACTTGGCGGTCAGCGTTCAGTTCCAGATCATAATAACGCCCGATCCCGAGTGATTTGACCAAGGTGGTTTTGCCACACTAGCGTGGCCCTAGAATCAAAACGGCCGGAAATTGATTTGCCAGTCGGTTAAGCATGTTTTTTGCATCTCTATTGATCATGCGTGAAATACAGAAATTAACATTCTAAATTTCAACATTTATCTTGTCTTGAAGAATGCCTTTGTAGAGCGAATTATCGTTCGGTTGGACTCTATGGAGGAAAAGCTGAAACGCTTCCTCCGCAAGGCGGGACAAGGAAAATGGGACTTGTGGGGTCTGCTGGGGGAACCGCAGAAGACGTATCCTCCTACGCCCTGCGGGGCTTCCCGCTTCGCTCCGAGAGCTACGCAGGACATGCAGGCGGACAGGGAAGACAGAGCTGGTAGGCAGTGGAGAAAATTCTGGAAAACTGAAATAGAGATCGGGAAGATGTTGTTGGGGTTTGCTTTTGAAGGGCATTTGGGCGAGTATCGACAGTAACGCAGCGCGGATGGTGGGGCATTTATGGTAGAAGAAACGATTCAGCAGGTATTTTCCAAATCGGATCTGCAGCGCAAAATCGCTGCGGTGTATCTGATGGGGTCTGCAGTTACGGGCACATTGCGGCCTGATAGCGATATTGATATCGCCTTGATGCCCGCCAATGAATACCGGATTTCTCTCGACGAGCGCATGCGTTTGGTGTCGGCGCTGACGTTGCGTTGTGGTCGCGATGTGGATTTGGGCATTATTTCCGGTACGAACCTTGTTTATGCGAGTGAAGCGATTTTGAAGGGCAAACGGATTCTTACGGTTGATACAGAGTATGTTGCCATGATGGAAACGCGCCTGCTGGGCTGCTATCTCCAGTTCCGCGAGGATCGCCGTGTCGTCGAGGAGGCCTATTGTGCAGCCTGATGCCGTATCGCTGAATAAAGCGGCTATTATCGAAAGGTGCCTGCGGCGGATGCATCAAGAGTATGCAGCCGATCCCTCATTGGAAAACTACACACACCTTGATGCGCTTGTGCTGAATATCGAGCGGGCCTGTCAGGCATCCATCGATCTAGCCATGCATATTATCTCGGAGTCACATCTAGGGATCCCACAGAGCAGTGCCGAAGCCTTTATCCTTCTGCAGAAGGCCGATCGCCTTGAAGCGGAGCTAGCGCAACGCATGACCAAAATGGTTGGCTTCCGGAATATCGTGATTCATCAGTATCAGGATCTGGAAACGGATGTTGTCCATCACATTATGCAGCAAGGGTGGCAGGATCTGGTCGCCTTTTGCCGTGCGTTCGGCTTGCATATTAAGCTATGATGATGGGCAGGGAACCGCAGAAGACGCAGAATGACGCAGAAGGGATTTTGGAAGGGATGAGAGCTGAAAGCTGAAGGGTGAGGGGCTCTGCTGCTGGTAGGTCCCGACTCCCTGGGGGGTACGGGATCAAAGCCCCTGCTGATGTTAACCGCTAATTTTGCGAATTTCGGTCTGTAGTCTGAGATGCTATGCAATCATTGTTGTCTATTGTGATTCCTACTTATGGGCGGAATGCTGTTTTGGTTGACAGTATTCGGTCCTTGCTAGCGTTGTCGGAGCCGGCAGATGAACTGCTGGTGATGGATCAGACGCCGGAGCATGAGGCTGAAACCGAGGCGGCGCTTTCGGCATGGGATGCAGAGGGGCGGATTCGCTGGATACATCATGATCCGCCGGGCGTAGTAGGGGCGATGAATCGTGGGCTGCGTGAGGCTAAGGGCGATGTTGTCCTTTTTCTGGATGACGATATTGTACCGCATGAAAATCTGGTGGCGGGGCATCGACAGGCGTATGTTGAGCATCCGGAGGCCTGGGCCGTAGTGGGGCAGGTGATACAGGATAGAAATGCTGAAAATCTGAAAGCTGAAAAGCTGAAAAAGGAAAAGGAACCACAGAAGACGAGGAAAGACGCAGAAAGGGGAAAGTCGAGTGATTCGGGTTTTAAGAATTTAATTCTGTGTATTCTGCGTTTTCTGCGGTTGCCTTTGTCGAATCAGAGTGCTTTGAGAAAAGATTTGGATTTTACATTCAATGGTGCGGAGGCGGGGTGGGTTGAGAATGTGATGGCAGGGAATTTATCGGTTCTGCGTGGGAAAGCCTTGGCACTCGGTGGGTTTGATTCAAACTTTGTTCCGCCTGTTTCGTTTCGGTTCGAAACTGATTTTGCGAAACGGGTTATAAAAGAGGGGGGCAGAATCCGGTTTGAGCCACGGGCAGGAATTCATCATTTACGCGCTACTCGTGGAGGAACACGCAAAGGTGGGGGGCATATGGCAAGTGCATCGCCAACGCATGGTGTGGGTGATTATTATTATGCGCTGAAACATGGCAGGGGCTGGGATCGCGTACGTTATATCGCTCGGCGTCCATTTCGCGAGGTTTGCACGAAGTTTCATTTGCGGCATCCTTGGTGGATTCCGGTGAAGTTTGTGGGGGAACTGCGGGCGATGTGGATGGCGTGGAGAATTTGGAGAAAAAAGAAACCGCAGAATACGCAGAAAGACGCAGAAACGGGTGGCTCTGTGGGTATTAACCGCTAATTAAGCTAATTAGGCGAATTAATAGTAAGACAAATCCACAAAAGAGATTAATCTTTCTGGGTGTTCTGCGTGCTGCCAGTCGCTGCGCTCCTTGCTGCCTGTTCGGCAGCCTGTTGCTCGCGAAGCTCGCTGCTCTGTGGTTGTTGAGTGAGATGCTATAGTGAACGATAACAAACTTTGCAAATTGGTGGTGGTGGAGACGCATCCGATTCAGTATAAGGCTCCACTTTTCCGGTTGCTGACGGAAAGACCTGAAATCGATTTGACGGTATTGTATGCCATGTTGCCGGATGCCGCTGCTCAAGGGGCTGGGTTTGGGGTGGCATTTGAGTGGGATGTACCGTTGTTGAAGGGGTATCGGTACGAAGTGCTGGAAAACCGGGCACAAGTACCTTCGGTGACGACATTCAGTGGCTGCGATACGCCAGGCATCTACGACTGGTTGAAGCGTGCGCGGCCGGATGTTGTGATGGTGAATGGCTGGGTGACGAAGACGTGTTTGCAGGCGCTGTGGGCTTGTCGACGATTACGAATTCCATGCATGGTGCGGGGGGAAGCGAACCTATTGCGTCCGCGCGCTTGGTGGAAGCATCTGGGACACCGGTTGCTTTTGAAACAATATGCAGCCTATTTGCCGATTGGTTCGGCAAATAGCTCCTTTTATCGTTTTCATGGCTGTCCGGACACACGTTTATTTCCTGTCCCTTATTGTGTGGATAATGAGAAGTTTTCAGTAGCAGCGACAGACCGTACAGAACAGCGAGCGGCCTTGCGAAAGTTCTTTGGGTTACCAGTAAATGCGGTTGTATTTCTTTTTTGTGGTAAACTGATACCCAAGAAAAGACCTATGGATGCCATTCGCGCATTGCAAAAACTTTCAGCATTTCAGCCCCCGTGCCCAGAAGGGAGTCGGGGCAGCATTTCTCCCTTTCTCTTCATGGTGGGTGATGGTCCGCTTATGGAGGAATGCAAGCGTGCTATTGCCACCGGCAAGCTGCCAGCAGTATGTGCCGGCTTCTTAAATCAGGGACAGATTGCGGATGCGTATGCGGCAGCAGATGTATTTGTGTTGCCATCGGATGCAGGCGAGACCTGGGGATTAGTGGTGAATGAAGCAATGGCGGCGGGGCATCCGGCTATTGTTTCGCGCGCAGTAGGTTGCTGCGAGGATTTGATTGTGGAAGGCGAAACGGGGTATGCGTTTGATCTGGGAGATGTGGATGCGCTTGCGGGGCATATGAAGCGGTTTGTGGATGAACCGAATTTGGCGCGGGAGCAGGGAGAGAAGGCGGCGCAGCATATCGAGAAGTTTAGCTTAGAGGTGGCGGTGGAGGGGATTGTGGAAGCGGTGGGGGAAACCACAGAAGACGCAGAAGACGCAGAAAAAGGCAGGGGTTAATCGCTAATTTGGCTAATTAGGCGAATTTGAAAAGGGATGAAAGCTGAAGGCTGAAGTGCGGGAAACCACAGAACTCGCAGAAAGACGCAGAAGGCTGATAGGCTCTGTGGGGGGTAACCGCGAATGGGGCGAATGTTGGGGAAGATTCGCGATACGTGATTCGGGATGCGGGGGTGGGGCATTTCTTTTGGGAATATCATTGAAGGAATATGTGAGTTGTCTTACTATTTTCATTGGTAAGGAAAAATTATTCAGTAAGGAGTTTGTGATATGGTGACTGCAACCATGACGAGTAAGGGGCAGCTTACGATACCGAAAGAGGTGCGTAACAAGTTGCATTTGCGTGCTGGAGACCGGGTTGCGTTCGAGGTACATGACGATTGCGAAGCATTGCTAAAACCGATAACGAAATCGGTTGATGAGGTGTTTGGTTCCTTGCGCCGTCCCGGACAACCGCATCGCAGCTTGAAAGATATGAAGAGAGCAGTCGTCAAGCGTATGCAGGAATGTAGTCTGTGATCGCACTGGATACGAATGTTATTGTGCGGTTTCTGGTTCGCGATGATGTGGAGCAAGCTGAGATCGCACGTCGACGCCTCAAATTGGCTGAATCCCGACGCGAGCGTTTGCGTATTACCCTGTTGGTTCTACTGGAGACAATCTGGGTATTGGAGAGTGCATATGATAAGAGCCGGACAGAGATTCTGGTTGCCATCCAGCTTTTGCGACAAATGTCCGTCATCGCATTTGAGGCGGATGCGGTGATTGAAGGGCTGCTCCATGATGGCGCCAAGTACAAGGCTGATCTTTCCGATATTCTCATTGCGCATGCTGCTAAGCAGGGCGGTTGTGTTGCCGGGATCACGTTTGATAAAGATGCCGCGAAACTGACGTTTTTCGAATTGTTGCAAGCGTGAAGGGGGCAGCTATGTCTCAGACGACAGACGACAGAAGCTGGTAGGCTCTGGGGGGGGGGACCGCGAATTTTCTACTTTTGTTAATTTTGGGTGCGGTTGGGAAGTTTTTATTCCTCGATTATTGACAGAATCTTGCATTGCACGTATTGTGATCCCAAGTGAATACGTATTGTGGTGGGTTCATTTTGAGAGGCAGCATTATGATTGCAAGTAAACTTACACTTAGTGCCGACAAGAGGGTTATTGCTGATGCAAAACGTTTGGCAGCGGAGCGTCATACAAGCGTATCGGCGCTTTTTGCTCGTTTTGTTAGCGGCATGAAGCAGATCAATAACCCTGCGATTCCGGCTATAACAGCCCCACTCAGCAGCAAGGCTGCGGGTCTCATTCGGGTACCTGATAACGTTGCTGATAAAGACTTAATCGCAGATGCAATTGCAGATACATACGTACAGTGAAGTTGTTCTTTGATACCAATGTTTTGCTTGATGTTCTTGCGAAGCGAGAGCCTTTCTATCGCGATGCACTTCAGTTGTGGAGCTTAGCGGAACGTCGTGAGTTGCATGGGTATATTTCGACGCTTAGTCTAAATAATGTCTACTATATTGTTCGTAAATGGGGCGGAAAGCAGAAAGCGCAAGAAGCTTTAGTCATTCTGCGCGATATTTTCGATTTGGTTGCAGAAGATCATCACATTGTAAATCAATCTATCGATGCAGGGATGAATGAATTCGAGGATGCCGTACAGTTTTGTTCCGCGATTCGTATCAATGCCGATTACCTCGTTACCCGGAATCCGAAGCACTTCCCGGTGACTGCTATGCCTGTCATTTTGCCTGATGAGTTGATTGCACTGCTTTCGATTTGAGCATTCTCAATCGTTAACCGAGAATGGGGCTGGGGAAGAAAATGCTGGTAGGCTCTTTGGGTAAAAGCTGAAATGCTATAATTCTGAAATGCTGAAATTTGCGGGATTCGGGATGAGAGCTGAAATTGCTCTGTGGGTAAAATGCTGTTTCGACTCGCTGCGGGGTAGGGGATCTAAAATAGGCGTTAGGGATTAGAGGGGATAGAGTGATTGTTTTTGTTTTTCCAAAAGAACAGTCTATGTTCTAAAGTCTGCGGTCGGTTGTCTTTTGTCTGTGGTCTACCCCAGATAATTTTAGCGTTTCAGTTTTTCAGCATTTCAGCTTTTTTCTTAAAACATGTTGTATGCATTTATAGTTGTTATTGGGCTTTGTTCCTTGCTTGCCTGGCATAATTGGCGCTGGGGGCTTATGGCTGCGATCCTTGTGGGGTTGCTGCAGGATCCGGTGCGCAAGATGCTGCCGGGGGTGCCGGCGTATCTGACGCTTTCGACGGTGCCGATCTGGTTAGCACTTGCGGCCCACGTGGTGATGCACCAGCGTGAGGTAATTCATCGGTTCCTGCAGAACTTTCCCGTGTTGGCGCGACGACTGTCCTTGTTCGGCGTCTATCTGGTGATTCCTGCCATGATCTCGCTTACCTATGGACGCGGTACCTGGCAAATTACGCTCTTGGGTGTATTTGTGTATAGTGCGGGGTTTGGTTTGATTGTGGCCGGTTGGGCGAGTTGGGAGAATCGGGCGCAGATTGATACTTTTCTTGGGTTTTATGCTTTGGCGGCATCGGTGCTACTGGTTGGAGGATTGTTGGAACAATTCGGCTGGGGCGCGCGGTCTGTCCTGATCGGGGCGGAGGCGTTGGGACATAGTTGGGTGACGCACAGGACGGGAGAAGCCGTCTATATGCTCGCAGGTTTTTTCCGTAGCCCGGATGTGATGGGCTGGCATGCGGTCACCGTGGTGATGATTGCATTTGTGATGGCATGGCGCAGCGAAGGGGGGCGGCGATATTTCTGGGTAGGGATCGCGATTTGGGGGCTTTTGGGGCTCTGGCTGTGTGGTCGCCGCAAGATGGTCTCGATGATTCCGATCTTTGTGGCGAGCTACTTCCTGCTGGTTTTGCAGATCCGAGGGACGAGACGTATTTTGGGGGTTGTGGCTTTAACAGTGCTTGTGATTGGAGCCGGATTACACCTTGTGGGGCGCATTTTTCAAGATCAGGCTGCCGGACGTTTTTACATGACGGTCCTGGATGAATGGGATGATCAAGTGATCGGGCATGGATATCGTTCTGTAATTACCACGGTCAATCAGGCTGGATTTTTGGGATATGGTCTGGGGATGTCGCAGCAGGGCGTGCATAACATCGATGCGGAAACACCGCGGCTGTGGCAAGAGAGCGGCCCAAGTAAGCTGTTTGCTGAACTGGGGGTACCAGGGGCCATTCTGTTTTTGATTCTGGGATACGCGCTTTTGCGGACTGGTTTTGAGGTTGCTCGGCTGCATGCAGGCGAGGACGCGATGGATTTGTTTGCGGGTCTTTTTTCCCTGTTTGTCGCGAATCTGGCGTCGTCGGTGGTTTCGGCACAAATTTATGGAGATCCGTTTGTATTGCTGTTTCTGGCGTTTTTGATGGGAACATTGCTGGCGGGAGGAAGGCTAGGGGAAAAAGCTGAAATGCTGAAATGCTGAAAGCTGTCCCGACTCCCTGCGGGGTACGGGATCTGCGAAGCTCAGGGGGAGCGGATGGGCTCTGTGGGGTTTAACCGCGGATCTTGTTTTAGCTTTTTTCATTCGAAGGGTGTTGCATTGCGTGTGGTTTTGATTCGAACTTGTTCGCCGGATGCCAAGGGGAGTATGGCGGAATATGCTCGCATGGTTTCGTGTGCGCTGCGAGAGATTGGCGGGTATGATGTGCGAACATCTGACTTGTTTCCCGCATGTTCGCGTTCGATGTGGCATGATCATATTTGGCGCTTCATGCATGCGCGGCATGTTTTGTTGCAGAAGCAGGCGGATTTCTTGCACCTGTTGGATGGTTCGATGCTGGCTTTTTTGCCAAAGGCGTTGTTATCTAAAACGATTGTGACAGTGCATGACCTGATTCCCTGGCTACAGCTACAGGGAGAGCTTCCTGGTAGGCCTAGTCTGGCCGCTAGTTGGATTATCCGGCAATCCGTTGGGAAGCTCCGTAATGTGGCTGGTCTTCATGGCGTTTCGCTGTGCACAGTGCGCGATATTCAACGGGTTACAGGGCGGACAGATGCTGCTGTCATTTCTCATGCTACGCGAAGTTTGCCTGTTTTCTCCTCTGATTTACGTTTACCTGAAAAATTCGTATTGCACATTGGCAATAATGCTGCATACAAAAATCGCATGGGTGCATTACGGGTGTTTGCCCGACTTGCGGATATGAAAGATCTGTGGCTGATTATGGCGGGGCCGCCGCCGACGGATGCTTTGCGGGCGGAAGCAGCAAAACGGCGACGGGTACGTTTTATGGTAGATATCTCGGATGCGGATTTGGCGGCCTTGTATCAGCGGGCAACGTTGCTGTTATTTCCCAGTTTGTATGAAGGGTTTGGTATGCCGGTTCGCGAGGCGCAGGCGGCCGGTTGCCCCGTTGTCTGTTCGACGGCTGCATCGTTGCCTGAGG
>PXBF01000171.1 GCA_003567005.1 PVC group bacterium | reverse complement strand
TGTGCCCCGAAATGATCGAAACGGCCCCTCAAGGCCCTGGAACCGACAAAAATGGCGCAAGCCAATCAAGGTGGCCCGTAGAAAAGGCCACGAATAGACGTTTATGAATAGATCAGGCTAATGAGCACAACACGCAATACCAATTGGATATCTGCTCGCTGGAGATGCTCCACCAGCACCCACCGACGATAAAGGGCCCTCTTTTCTTCCTCGGGAATCGCAGCCAGCGCCTTATTCAAAATTTCTACAAAGATGGGCCAATCACTTCTTACCCCGATCCGCATGTCGGTCACGTACCCGGTTTCACCCGAAATCACCAATGAAAGAGTATCGTAGCGCGACAAGTAATAATTTCCCTGCATGACCGATCCGGCAAAGGCATCTGCCTTACCCTCATGTACGGCATACAACCCTTCCTTGACACTACCAACCTCTTTCAGTTGCAGGTTGGGATGATCCCGCTGCATCCATAACGTTTCGGTATAGCCGGTAGGCATAGCAATCGTGTACCTCTCCATCTCTCGCAAATTACGAATATACGGAAAATACGGTTGCGTATATAACACGACCGGAGCTTGCAAATAGGTATCGCTCATGATCACGAATGCGGCCCGCCCAGCTAGGGGGCCAATACAACTTACCACATCAATTTTACGCTCTTCCAGTAAGGCCAACGTCTCATTCCAAGGACGCGGCGGTTCATATATAAACCGAATGCCTAAATCCGACTCTATCCTGCGTAGCAAATCCACGCTGAATCCACGGGGAACACCCTCTTCAGACAGAAATTCCACCGGTGGCCAATTCGGATCCCACCCAACACGTATGCGCGGGTTGGTTAACAACCACTCGCGCTCTGACCGTGTAAGCAACAAATCGGAACGGGCATCGACTGGCAACGGTACCCATTTTTCTAAAATACGATTGCGATGCGGTTGTGGCATTGCGTCCAATGCTCTGTCTATCAACGGAACCAGCGCTTCGAGCTCTTTTTGAACGCCGATATGCAAGAATTCAGGGCCTGGGCTTATACGGCCACCTATTTTCAAATTCGCAAGCGTAAGGTTCTGAATCGTATACGTTACCGTTGCAAGATTGCCAACCGCTACATCCTTTTCGCCCATCGAAACTGCCAGCAAAGCTTCTTGAAACGTATCGTACAGACTAGGAGAATGATGCGTTTCGGTTCTGATATACCCATGATGCGAACTTTCACGCTGTACAGCAATACGATCCTCAGGAACGACATCAAGCCCTTCGAAGATAAAATCGCGCCGCGTTACAGCCACGCGGGCAAACTGTATATAGGGTTGCGAAAAATGCATAAATGCTTCGCGGCCTACATCACGTCCCACACTCGGCAAAAGATCAACATGTCCTTGCTGGATTGCCTTGATACTTTCATGCCAACTGGATGAAGGTACAAACGAAAAAGGTACATCAAGCGCCTCGGCCACAAATGCCAGAAAATCGTAAGCAATGCCATCAATGGAACCATCATCACGAACAATTTCAAAAGGTGCAAATTCAGGGTCTACCGTGAATCGTATGGGACTGATAGAATCGAGAAAGGTGCGTTCATCCTCTGATAATACAAGCGGCAGTTCTCCTGACCTGACCGGCGCAATGTAAGCTGCAAACAAGATGCCAAATAAAGCGAACGATAAAATATTTCGCATATTCTCCTCGAAAGCCCCAGATAGGTTGCCTAATCACCAGTCACGCTGATTCTGCTATAAGTCAAGCCGTTTGGTCAAGTTGCGTTTCAATGGCTACATGCTAGTAGGGGCCCTTGGGCTGCCAAAAGTGGGTCATACAATTGACACTTGATGCAATATGCCAATGCCATTAGTATCTTCAAGAATGTGTATGTGCATAAGCGCAAAAGCCTTGCCCTATTCTTACACAGGTACCTGCACAAGTTAAAATTAGCATCAAAGAAAGAGGCAGCAACCGCATGATTCCTTCATCCTTCAAATATAATCGTACATTTCTTTTTTTGGGTTCAAAAATCCGTATGCAATGCGCAATGCTTGGCGGCATTGCGCTGGTGATCTCTTTTCTTGTGCCAATTGTAGCAGCAGAGCCCTCGGAGAGCTATGATTCCCGCAACGTTGGAACATCCGCAGGAGAGCATGCAAATCTCCCGGATCTGGTTGTAAGCGCGCGCAAGCGCGCGGAACCAGAACAATCCGTGCCGGGGTCCATGACTGTGCGTACGATGGAGCAACTCGCCGACATAGGCGCAATGGATCTGCGCGCTGCCGCGAGTGGCATCCCGAACCTTACGCTCGGCACATTCGCAACGCGTCGATTGACGTTCCCTTACGTGCGCGGCATCGGTTCTGGTCAGAACGCACCGGGCGTGACCACCTACGTGGATGGCGTTCCGCAATTGTCGAGCGTAACGGCCAACCAGGCGTTACTCGGTGTGGATCGTATCGAATTCCTGCGTGGTCCGCAAAGCGCCATGTACGGTGCCAATTCACTCGGCGGTATCATCAATGTCGTTCCCCGCATCCCTTCTGCTTCCCCCTACCGGTCACTCAGCGTCGCGGCAGGTAATTATGGCTACCATGAGGGCCGTTTAGCAGTAGAAGGACCTATCGGCGCAAGCGACTTGCTGTTCAGCTTGGAGGGTGTGTATTCCGCTCGCGATGGTTTTACCAAGAACGAGTTGACGGGCAATGATATAGACGATCAGGAGGCATGGGCTGGGCGCTTACAACTTTATCTTCCTGATCAGGGAGATTGGGACTTTCGTTTGAGCCTTACGGCGCAACGTGACCGTGACGGTGGCTATGCCTTGTATGATCTCGCTAGCATTCGGTCCAACCCGCATCGCGTTAGCCATGACTTTGAGGGATACAACAACCGCGATCTGGCACAACCGGTCTTCACCGCCCAACGATACGGCGACAGGGCCGACTTTGTTTCTATTACTGCCTGGCAATGGTGGCAGACGCGAGATAGCACCGACCTTGACTACACACCCGCAGATTTGATGCGCAAAGATGCCACGGAGGACGCACAAGCATGGATGCAAGAGTGGCGGCTATCATCGCCGGTTGACGATCCGGTTGCGTTGG
>PXBF01000035.1 GCA_003567005.1 PVC group bacterium | reverse complement strand
TGCTCAGCATCCTTGTTCTGCGGATTATACCCGATGAACCCGATATTCTTGAAACCGCGATCGTGAAAGTGATCTGCAGCCAATCGCCCTTGCGCGGCCAGGTCCTGCAACACAGCAGGAATGATGCGGTCCCTTGGCTCCGGCTGCCGCCCTAGCCGCACCGCAGGGATCTTGTCCGCGATAATCCGCTGCTCCACTGGCTCCATCACTTGATTATAACTCAGCACGCCAGCAACGGGTTTATCCGTTGGCCACTCGAAACCGGTTATCCAAAGCGAACGAAGCTCCCAGCCCCAATCCTTGCATGCCTCGACTACCATTTCGGACACATGATCATCCAGATTCGACAGCAGCACTAGCGGTGCTTCCTTGCGTGCAGTTCGCTTTTTCTTCCGTGCATTCATATCGTCCGTTCCTAGCTGACATGAGCAAGCCTGTCCACTGTGTCCCTGCCGTAGCGCAAGGCTTCATCAAAAAGGGCTTCCAGCGCCATCAGAATGTTTTCCGTCCAGACCCAGTTTTGCTGATCCGTCCGGCTATTGGAACCAAAGGTAATCTTCTCGAAGGGGGCGTCCATTAATGGACTCGAAGATCTGCCCGACCTTGAGTTGTCCGGTTTCAGCAGCGGGAGAGCCCTCCTCCACATTGCGGATACGCATTCCGAACGCGGGCAAGGTCAAATCAACCCCGATACCTACCGGCCCAAACCGGCAAACAGACCACTGCTCGCGTCCACTTTCCTGGGGATACATATGAAACAATGGAAAGTCCTTGTAATATTCACCATCCATCTGTCGCGGCTGCGCTTGAATATCCAATGAGGCCACAGTCAGTACAACCATCCATATACATTCAAACAAAAACCATTTTCCACGCATCCTATAATCCCTGCCAATATATACAAATCAAAGCGTTTTGCGTGCGTCCAGCCGGAAACCGAAGCCATCATTGTACACATTCATAAAGAGCATACCCCAGCGCCAGTTATGGCGCGTCGTAATAGCAAGCGTATTCTCACCATTCCGCAGATATTGCACAGCCGAATCGAGAAAGTTTCCATCCACATTGCCGGTTTTGCCATCCAGATTGTTAATACGACCGATCAGATATCCATTCAGATAAATTTCAATGCCTTGCTGACGGAAAAGCCAGGCACGAAATCGCAAACGATCAAAAGCTTCTTTATCTTCCACATGGAATGAAGTCCGCAAAAGAACAGTATGATACATCCGCCACGAAATCGGCAGCGATGTCTGTCCCCAGTCCGCATCATCAAAATCCGGCTGTGTCCAATTCTCAGGTGCACTCGAAAGATGTTCAACTTCCTTGATCCGCCAACGGCTGGCCTCTTCTTCGGAGACCTGGCCTGGCCCATCCGAACGACTGCGTGGAGGCTTTACTTCGGTTGTCAAAACCACCCAATCGCGCTCCACATCTTCCACAACTTGTTCGGCTGTTTCTGCCTCTGCCGCTTTGGCCGCAGCAGCCATTTCCGTGGCGGTCAGCATTTCGGCTGTGTCATCAGCCGCCACTGTTTGTTCGACCTCGGGCACGCCCTGACGCGCTTCATCAATAATAGCCTTTACCGCCGCAAGGCGCGCATCGTCCGGATGCATAACGGCTTGCAATTGTCTAATAAACGTTCGTGCTGTGGCCGGATCGCCGGCCCGCGCCCAGCCTTCCATACGTGCCAGATCGGCAGTAATGCTGGCATCCATCTCACGCGCAATCCGACCCAATGCCTCCACCGTGCCACGATCAGAAACACCAATTGTACCTTCATCGAGCAACGCATCTACGAGCTCTGCAGCGCGTGCGTACTCGCGAGCCCGATATGCATCAAGCGCTGGCTGGAGCGACTCCAGGGCATTCGCTGCGAAGGGCGAGGCAGGCGCACCGACAATTTGCAAACGCCGGCGTGGCGCCACAAGCGCAATCCCCGTCCCTGCGCCATAGCGGCGTCCATCATCCTGAATCATGGCACCATCATGTCGACGATTCATTTCACGGTACCAGCGATGATTCTGCCAAAAATGAATGAAGGCCTCGCGGCCATGATCAAATGCACCCAGTGGCGTCCAGAAATTATTCCAGAAGTTTCCTCCATGCCCCCCATATGTAGTATTCCAGGCAAAGGCGCTAATGAGAGAAGAAAGATGTGCCGCACGTTGATGTCCCGTCATACGCATCAGAATACCGGCGGCCGACAAACCGCCATTAAACGTATCCAATTGCCCGTCTGCCAGCTTTGCCGGATCAAATGGAGCTGGCACTGGCCGTCGCACACCGATCCCGTAAATCATGAACCCCGTTTCGGCCTGATCATCATGAAAATGCGCTAAAGCCGTTTCGAATGCCTCCATGTCGATATCGAGCCCGGCAATATTTGCAAAATGCATCCCCATCACACCCGGTATGCCCGCATTCGGAATAAATCCGTAGCTAGGGCCACCAGGGAACCTATGGCGCCACCCACCACCGGGCTGCATCGTCGCAACCAACCGCTCTAATATGTTCTTTAAATATGGGAGTACTGCGCGATCTCCGGTTGCTAGATAATACTCACCGAATAAAAATGCATCCGCCGAGTTGTGCCAGCTCCAGCGCTCACGCGTGGGGTCAATTGGCTGATCCAAATCGATGCGGCTCATGGCATGATAGACCGCCCGCCGCACAAAACCTTGCAGCTCGGGATTACCCGTAGCCAGCATGAACAAAGCATCGGTATTCAGAAATCCCGCATCAGGCCCATTGTCCATCAACCACTGCTCCAGATTGGACACAATGCGCTCTGTTTTGGGACAATCATAAGGTGAGGTCGCACTAAATGATCCCATGACAGGCAATGTGAGCTCAACATCAATATTGCGGCCTCCACGCCGTACACCTAAAACAAGCTTACCATTCGCCCTGCGCGTCTCGCTCTCCGTTACTGCGGCAGCCATCACTTCCCAAGCCCTATCGCCAAGCATATTGCCATTGGCACTGTAAATCATGTCTCCCACGAATATTTTGCCGTCAGCCGGCGATCCCTCCCGTATATCCCGTACGCCCATATTCGGTCCAAAGGGACCCGTGTGAATACCAGCGGGACCCACCCAGCCCGTGAAATTAGGATAGCCATGCGTCTTCAAATGACCGCTAATGAGAGCTACTTCGCTCTCGGGCCATTCATTGGCTGGCGTAAAATATTCCATCGGTAAGTCATCATCAGCATGCCGAATAAACCACCGAAACTCGGCATTTTGCGAACGGAACGGAAATGCTGGCAACCCCGCGGCATTTACCAATTCTGCGTTCGGCCGACGATTCCAATTGTAACGCACATGGACAATCCGATTGACCACATCGCTTCGAATGCGAATCGTTTCTCCAGCAATTACGGCCTCAACCGGGCTATATACGCCATCAACATCGGCTGCCTCAAAATATCGCAATGCTTCATCAGAGGCAGTCAAACCGGTAGCGGTACCCGCTTTGAAATAGATGGTAGCCTCATTATAATGCGCCTCGATGCGGTCAAATAGCGGACCGCTCGGCACAACATCCGGATTTGCAAATACAGTTCCTCTGAGCCACGACATACTACGCTGCGCGATAAGCTCGGCATCGCGCGGCTGCGCGCTGAAAGGTTGATGATCCATACCTGGCAAAATTAAAGCGACATCAGAACTCTCTTTCGCCGTCACTCTATGCAATTCACGTAGTTCACGATGATGATCCGCCAGCGTCCCCAGATCCGAAGAAGGCGGCAGGATCAAACCGATAGGTAAAGTATTATCGCCAAATGTGCGGCGCCACTCGCGCGGCACACGTGGCGTGGTGATCCCCGTCATACGCCAGCCATCCTTGCGGATGTCATACGTTTGCACATACGCACGGTTCAGTTCTTCGCGATCAAACTGCGAACCGGCTCTCTGCAGCTCCGTATATATCATGTGCGGATAATTGTTTCCAAGTTGCACAAGCGCGGCCTTAAGCCCGAGCCCACGTAAGGGGTGCAACACCGCATTGTAACCGCCAGCAGGAAAGATAGCGTACGAAAGCAATGTATCTTCTGTTACGACCTCATTATCGGGAAACGGTTCCCCTTGTTCTTGCAACGACAACAGATTATCAAAGCGCCGCAGCATCCTGTTGACAGTGGAATTACCATAAAGCTGCTGTGTTTCCAGCAATGCATCGCGGTTCAACCAACTAATTGGAAATGCCGACCCCATATTCAAATCAATAATCCCAATAGGCACATCGGTTTCCGTGGTGAGACTCTTTCCTACATAATAGGCTGTGGCCGACATGCTTAGTGCATTGTCGGCACGCACAACTTGCCACCCCTCTGTAGAGGCTGACGGCAAATCCCGAAGAGGATCGACGGCTGGCAACGTTTGAATGGACATCGTACGAAAAAGCGTATGGGGCCGATGTTCGCGCGCAGCGGCAATGCCCTCGGGGGAAGCACCCAACGAAATATCTACACTGGTCTGCAAAGCCACAAGAAAAACATCGCCGATCAAAATGTCATCGAGTGTAATAGTTTCCCGTTCGGTGGTCACGCTAAGGGACAAGCCTTTGGCATGAGCCGGCATGGGAAGAAGCGTTACGGTCCAGAGCCCATCAGCATCTGCTTGTGTCTCGTGATGCTGTCCAGCAAAAGCAACCGAGACGGCCTGACCTGCAGAAGCTGTTCCGCGCAGCACGGTAGGCTTGCCTTGCTGCAAAACCATGTGATCCGAAAAATGCCGATTCAGGCTCAATTGCGCAGCATCCATTTGGCGCGCAGCGACCAACACCAATAAAGCAAACAGAAACCAACGATTCTTTATATGCATGACACTCCCATAACCACAAGCATCCCGCCACTTCGTTGCCGCAGCCGGATGCATGCTAACGACAATCTTGGTTGGAAATGCGCGATCATACCGCTTCTCACGCCTCCCCGACCCACTCATACGCAAGTTTCAGATCGAATTATCTTCGGAGGGACCGCAGTTCGCACACCGGTTCGATCACCGAACCCTTCCCTCTCCCTCTTCTACCGATCAATATTCGTGAATAATAAAACACCATAAAGCAACCCTATGACCAGGACCAGAGGACAGCTCTCCTTCTGGAAGTTACTGGGATTGAATACACACGGACACTCCCTTCGAAAGTGATACATTCCAAAATCTTTTCGTAACAGGTGCACACGCGGGCGAAACAGGAAACACCATATCTTCTGCCAGCGTAGGCAAGTGAAGCTGGATGCACTGATCGGTCATACTAACCAATGTGACCGACAAGGACTGTGCCGACCACGCTACATCTACCGTTATACCACCCCGGCAACACAAGCCCGAAACTGCGCCGGAAGCCCATTTGGTCGGTAAGCCAGGTAATACTTTGATAAGCCCCGGCTTACTGTATACAAGCATCTCTAGCACCGCCGCCGTCATGCCGAAATTCGCATCGATCTGAAACGGAGGCATTTTACTCATACTACACGTCAAACCCATCATTCGCCAGTCGTTGTGATACGTAAACAGGTTCGGTCCTGTACTGCCACGCGTCAGAATCTCCAGGCATTCCAGTGCGCGGTCGCCAAATCCGAGCCGCGCGTATATATTGGCCATGTGCGCCATCGACCAGCCGGTCTGGCTAGCCAACCCGATAACCAGACGCTTTTCCACCGCAACCCGACAGGCCTCATAGATAGCGGGATTGGATTCCGCGGTGATTTCCAAACCGGGAAATACCGGATAAAGATGCGACTGATGCCGGTGGCGGTAATTATCCTCGAATGCAGGATGCAACCACTCTTTCATAGCTCCATCCGCATTGATTTCATAATCGGGTAACCGCGCTAGCATCGATCGCCAGCGTGCCACGTCGTCGGATGCCATCTCAAGCTGCTCGCAGGCTTCGCACAAATGGCAAAGCACTTCACGGCAGATGGCGACATCCATCGTTGCATTGATTGTAACGAGACTATTGCCATTACTTGGCCGGTTTTCCGGCGAGATCGAAGGGATGAACCGCAGCTGTCCATCCGGCCCCTCATCCAGGAAATCCTCGTAGAATAACGCCACCTCCCGCATCCATGGCAGGGCACGCCGCCGCAGAAACGCCTTGTCGCCGGTAAAGAGATAGTAATCATAGTAATGCTGGGCAATCCACCCTGCCCCCGCCGTCCAATTCGAATAAGCAAGCGGGGTCACCACGCCATGCGTTGTCATGGCGATCGGCAGCAGAATGCCACGGCAGCCGAAATTACTTCTGGCATTCTCGCGGAAATCTTCCAGAAAACGCTCACAATAATCAAACAAGGGAAGCAGTGTTTCCGCCAGTCCTCCCTGTAGCGCGGGCCAGTAGTTCATCTGGACATTCTCGTCCAAGTGGATATCGCTAGCCCATGCCGGTGCGTAATCACCGTTCCAGATCCCTTGCAGATTGCAGGGCCATCCGCCCTGCCGACTGGAACAAATCAGTAGATAGCGTCCGTAATCGAACATGCGTTGGATCAAAGCTGCGGGTGGCGAACCATCGTAAGCTTCCAGAAGTAGCTCCTCATTACTCCGCACATCGCTTGCTCCGAGATCAAGCCGAACGCGGTTGAAAAGCTCTCTGTGAGCCGCCGCGTGTTCCGCAAAAGCATGATCGAAAGCATTCGCATCCCCGGCTAGCTCCCTTTCAATACGCGCCAGTTCTGTGTCAGGATCACCTTCAATGAACAACCGGATGCGCAAGACCAGCTCATCAGCCTGATTAATCACAAGTTTCTGGCCATCCGCTCGCACACTACCATCCACCAGGCTCACGAAACCCACAGCGCCAAAAGCGGTTCCATTTGGAAAGCCACCCACAAAGGAAAGGTTCTGACCACTAGCTACCACACGCTCGGATGTACCAGCCTCGATATCCTCGGGTGCCACCCCTGTGTGCGTGAGTTCCATACCGGACTGTTCATTTGCAACCTTACCGATGGAAAGAGAACAGGATACGGATTTCGGGCGCGAACCGCGAATCCGCACATGGACTTCATCCGTAAGACGCGACACAAAAACCTCTCGGCTGTAGGTTGCCACATCATCGGTCCAGCCCACGCGTATCAGACCAGTCTCATAATCAACATCACGCCGATACCCACGGAAAGGACCGTCGGTCGTTGCAGAAATTCGGATGGAACAGAATGGCTGGTAGGGATCCACAGGATGCGCCTTGCTGGCCGCTCGTTCGCCATAGATATGGCGAATCAGCTGCGCTGCCCCAAGGCTGTCTCCCGCATCAATCATTTGCCGCATCTCTGACAGCTTGTCGGAGACATCCGCAACGACGGGCCGACCTCTGGGAAAATAGAGCGCATCATGGTTAAGCAAGATCGTGTCGCTCTGGATATTACCATAGACCAGGGCCCCGACCACACCACTTCCTGTAGGGAGGCCCTCCTGCCAGCGCGTGGCCGGATAACGCATCGTCATACCAGCTCGCATACATGTTTCCTTTCTATGTGCGATCGATCCATGATCCCGCCCTATATCTGTTGCGGCTAAGCCGCTGTAACTCTTTGCCTACCTATGACTTACATATCTATAATCGCGTTTTGAAGTCCTTAAAACCCGGTTTTTGTTTCAAAAAACGCGTGTAAGAAGAAAAGTTGCCTGATAGTCTGGCTTCACATCGGGGGATCTCTTCGTGGAATGGTTTGTAACGCTTCCGGCATATCCGTTGATGCTTCAATGTCCGCAATTCCTTCATCCAATCCCTTCATAAACTTGTCCCGCGCCCACACAGGAAACTCGAGCGGTTTGCCGGGACCCAGATTTTCCCGATAATATTCTCGCGCCTCGTACAGAGATGGCAGCGCAGCCTTCGCCGCAGCACCATATTTCTTGAACATGTCCATGACCCTGTAAATGCGATCCTGCGAACCATGCTGCTTCATCGTGCGTACATACTCCGCCAAAAGCGGGATCGCTTCCTCGAATTGCTGCGCAACCAGAATATCCAAGCCCGCCTCGCGTATCTCGGCATTGAACATGATCCCGCTCGGAGCTGGATTTCGTACGGCCCAGACGATATCCTCCCACAAGGGTTCAAGTTGCTGTGGCGTCATCATCCGCAGCGGCTTGGCAACGAGCATGCGGGTTTGTCCATCCGTATTGCGCATCAGCTTCCGGATCGCCGGCAATAGCAGTGCTTGATCCACCCCGCTCAAATCGCGCGCAATGAGGCCGTGCGGTTCACCGTTAACCCCCCCGCCCCACAACACATAAGAAATGTAGCGCTGATGCATTTCGCGCGGATCATCCGGCGATGTCCGGAGCGCACTCTTGAGCAAAACAGGGACTGCCTTTTCGCGGGCTGGTTGACCGATTGCACAGAGCGTAGCCCCGGCTCTAAACCGAACCCAGATGTCATCATGCGATAATAGATCGACCAGCGCATCTATGGCAGACTCGGCCTTGCGCCCTTGATATTCCAATCCGTAAACGCCTCCGAGAACGGTATCGCGTTCTGGACTTGAAAGCATGCCGATTAACCGGGGCACGACATCTTCATCCTTGCGAGCTAAGGCTTTTGCCACACGGATACGAAAAGATGGCGACCACGTCACGAGATGTTCCATCAGCCGATCCACGGATAAATCATCCAGAAAAGCATCTCGATCAACCAATCCCTGTGCAACCCAGGTACTGTAGCCTCGCCCTGCCAGCAAGGTGTCTTCGAGTTCCGCTCCGGTTAGCGCTTTGTCAACCTGCAAATTACGACCCGTAATATGAAGGTTCTGAAGCGCCATGGCATACATCAGAGCCCGGGCACCGGTCGTGTCCCATCCGGGCGTGGTATGCTCTGGTCCGGTCATCGCGGCTCCCCCCTGATAAGTGAAACCACCGTCCCAGCGCCGCTCCAGATCAAAAAACCATTCCTGCTCCCGCAGAAATGCGGCTGCGGCTTCAGGCCCCGCCCGCATGGCTCCAAGTGGTCCCCACAAGTAGCTCCAGTAGTTGCCTGTATGCCCTTCCTCCCGCTGACCATAAGACGCCACCGTCATACGTGCAAAAAAACCATACGCATCGGGATTATTCACGAAATCAAAGAATATGGCTGCTAAAGAACCGCGCCCATTGCTGTCGTGCCCTTCGCGCGGCGAATGATCACCATAGGGAATCTTCCCTTTCTCTACAAAGCTCGAGAAGAAAATATCTGACTTGCGAATGGCCTCGGCAACCAACGGATCATCCATACCGCATTTCTGGTTCAAGACCAGGGAGATGGCGCAGACGAGTGACGGTCCACACATTGCCCCATAACCGCCGAGCATACCATTCGGCATTACGTTCCCATGCCCCCAAGTACCCACCTGGCTCTGGCCACCTGCCAGATAAAGTGCCATGTACTGTATAGCGGGCAGAACCTCGGCATCCCCAGTTCGCAAATAGTACTCAGAGAGAAAGATATTCATGTACCCCATATTCCAGGACGACATTCTATGCGCATCCTCGGGCTTCAGGCTGCGGGCAAAAGAACGCACCATCGGCATATATTCCGCGTTGCCGCTCGCCAGCAAGGCAAGCGCGTTCACATAGCCCACAATACCGGATCCAATATTTCGCTCTGCGATATAGGCGCAAGCGTCATCCAGAATCTGGCGCGACTTTTCACAGTCCATCGGAGCCAGCGGAGCATAGGTTCCCATCACCCTTAACTGTAGCGTTACAGTCCCGGTCTCACCATCTCCGCCCGCAGCAGCATCGGACGGACGCCATCGAAGCAAATGCAGGCGACCACCATTTTCGGTCTTTTCAGCCTCGGTGATAGCCCGACCGAATGCGATTCGGGCATCGCTCGCAAACGGCTCATCGCCGATCCCCAGAATCACATCGCCCGGCTTGAGAATACCATCCGCCGGAGAACCCGCATCAACCTGCGTTATCAGGATTTGCCGCGCTAGATCCGTTTGCAGTTGCATACCCCACATCCATCCGCGTGCACCCGTTGGCCCCAGATTCCAGTCGTGTGTTGCGTCGGGCTTCCCGCCTGCCGTAAAGTCAGGCACAGGATGGCGTGCAAGAAAGTGCTGACCTCTTGCGGAAAAGACGGGCGCCTCTGCCTGCACCTGCCACACGAATCCGAAACAGGTAAAAAGCAATAAAGCCGAAATAAGGGTACACGTTGATTTGCTGCGTCTGCTTAGACTCATAGTTTTCCTTTCCATGTGCGATCGATCCATGACCCCGCCTGCCACACCTATTACCCAAAATGTCATACCTCTTTTAACAAAACTTGCTATAAATATTCCGTACAGGCGTCATCATGATGCATACTTCTGCTAAAGCGATTCAAATCACTTGCAGGAAGCGTAATCCACGCATGCGCTCGTTCGCCTGTAGCGAAGCATGATCCCACCCTAAACCTCTCCACGCCATTCACGAACTGCCTCGGTCATGGCAACCCAGTTCTCCGGTTTGGTATAATCGGAAATCTGATTTCCTGTCCCAATTGCAATGCCACCATGACCTACAATTTTGGGCAGCAAGGTATGAACATATTCTTTTACTTCATCCGGTGTGTTCAATGTCATCATATTCATCTCCACACCACCAAAATTACCAATCCGATCTCCGTAACGCGTCACCCATACATCGAAGGTATCAATCGCGTCCTCGTTGGAATGCTTGGCATCGATCCCCGTTGCAATGATATCTTCCATGACAGCATAAATATTGCCGCACGAATGCAACAAAAAGGGCTTGTCATAACTGTGGACCAAATCAATGATGCGCTTGTATTGCGGCAGAACGTGACTGCATATTTCATCTGGCTGCAATAGGGTAGATGAACGAAATCCCAAATCATCACCGAACCGGCATACCGCAAACGTTTCTCCGTAATGGGACAAGACCCACGACCACACGTCGAACATCAAAGTACCAATGCGGTGCCAAAGCTCTGCATATACATCGGGCGCATCCGCCTGCAGAAAAACAAGTTCCTGGTACGGCACAAAGTCTTGCATGGTTTCAAAGGGACCATTGCCCACACCGCCCACAGCCCGCATCCCCTCAGGCAGAGCCGCCTGCAATGCTGCAAAATCCTGTTCGAAGTGAGCAATATATTCTGCCAGCTTGCATTCCCACGGATACCTCTCCAGTGCATCCATATCTGGAATCAAGACTTCACCATGGCCGGAAAGCCCCCGCCCCCCCTGCACAAGGGTGCAAAGTCCCCGCTCAAATGGTACGCAGTCATATCCCAGATGCAAGGCACAACGCACAATCCGACGCCACCCCTCGACCCGCTCAGCGAATGTTCCGTCCAGGGCATCCCGCACGGGTTCGTCGATCACTTGCTCTACAACGCCAACATCGAAACCATGCTCATATAATGGCAGACGAGATGCCTCACGGTTACAGGCTGCATCCACCAAATGCCGGAAATCCGGATCAAACTTTTTTTTCACAAGGGGACCTCCCTCAATCAGCTAACGGTTTCGTCTGAAAAGCACCTCAAATGAACATGACCTGCAGGTGGTACTGTGAACCGATGCAATCCCGAAGACAAAACAATATTTTCTATCCGCAATCGCACACCGCAGCAGTCCATAACAGTAACAAACGCCCTTCCCTGTGTCTGCCCTACTGCAAGCAACAACTCTGATGCGTAACTACCATTTACGAGATAGGTGTCTGCCGGCAACGCCTCATCCCCGATCCGCATGGGCATGTCGGCATAAAAAGCGATCACCATCTTCTCTGCATTTCGGGCGACGACCAGTGGATAGAGCAAGTGCGGATACAGCGGGCGGAACGCTCCAGACTGGAGAACATCCTCGTGTGACTTGCAAAACGCCAACTGCCAGCGAAGCATCTTCCGGTGCGCATCCGGCAGGTCGGATAACCGCATCGAGATTTGAGGAACCGAAAAAAGCGCGTGAATGATTTGCATCGCAGCACTATGCACCGGCTCATCTTTGTTCCAGGTGATCGGATCTGAATGCACCGCAGTGCTGCCTGCAAGTAACCGTAAATCAAGTGTCCGCACCCGATTGTCTCCTAGGCTATTGGCACAATCAACCGCCCGCAGCATATTGGCGGAAGTGCGCATGGCCGGTCCGGTATATCCCTGCCGAAACTCGATTAGGATACCGGGATTGATCGCACACAACCGCTGCTTCGCTTCCCCGAGAAGTTTGCACATACCCTCGCCGATCGAGACGCAATCGCGACGGCCATCCTCCAGAATAGCAGATCCAGGGTTGGTGTCGTTGCAGCTATCAATAAAGTCCAGCTTCAAACCGTCCACACGATAGCGGGAGACGAAGCTCTCGAATCTTTCGATAAGGTATTCTCTGACTTCGGGAAACCGCATATCAAAAGAATACCACTTGGCCCCCTCGCGCCCCGGCAGAAGCATTGCCTTGAAACGATGAAAGGCTTTCGATTGCACCCCGACAAGCGGCACGGCAAACCAGGCCATATATTTCATGCCCATCGCATGAACCCTGGCAACATGGGATTCCAAATCAGGTACCTTCTCCTTGCAAACTTCCCAGTCGCCGTTGTTCTCATAGCCAGCCGTGGTCTGGCTTGTCTGCCATCCATCATCCATGATCGCCGTTTCAAACCCTGTTTCTGCGGCTATGCGGCACTGCGCCTCGAAATCATCCGGATCGAACCGGATTTCATAGACATACCAGGAAGACAAGAGCGGTTTACGAGCTGCAGCAGGAACCGTGCAGGGAGCACAGCCCGGCAAGCCTTCCCAGTAGCGAGAAATGTCGGTAATTGCCTCATAATAGGGTATCCGGCGAAAATCGAAACGGATCGTAAGCACATAACGCGTAACGATACCGACAGAGTTCCCGACAACTTTCGCGTCGCAATAAAACGTCTGTCCACTCTTGTACGCTCCGCCAGTGCTCGTCTCGTGGACCACATCCGAAAGAGCCCATGTGCAGGCATTTATACCTGCAAGATTATAAAGGGAAAAAACAGGGGCACCATTATGGGCCGCACTCTGGATGTGGTTAAAGCTCCCTAGTCCAACGTCCAACGCCCGGTTCTGCCCGCAACGAGGATTCCATTTGTAGTGAAAATCCACTGCGGGAAGGTCCCAGGCAAGCTTCAGGTCGGGGAGCAACAAGGCCGCTTTACTATCGAGTTGCAGTGTTGCGTGGTACACGCCATCAACGTCCCCCCTGTCGACATTTAAACTCGGTGTAAATGCACCGCAATCAGATGCAAGCCTTACATCAATACCATGGATACTGATATGCATAAGTCATCCCTGCCGCTTATGCGTTGTGCTGGACGTCATGAAATGGCCCCCCTTACGTGCTTGAGCTGCATTCTCATGTCGTCGCACCTATCGTTTACTTCTTCCTCAGATATATGTGGAAACCGGGGTGATGATCAGGCGGGATTGGAGGGGCTATGCCTTCGTCGTCTAATTCCAGACCGCGCTCAAACCCTCTCTCGATGAGGAGGAAATCATAGCCGTCGACGTTGCGAATTTCGATCTGGTAAGCATGGGCCCGGCTGACACCGAATAGCATATTCCCCGACCAGTAGTGT
>PXBF01000037.1 GCA_003567005.1 PVC group bacterium | reverse complement strand
TGGTTCTGGATGAAGCAACCAGTGCGCTTGACTCCTCCAGCGAACGCTACATTCAACAAGCACTCGAAAAACTGATGCAAGATCGCACCACCATTATCGTCGCCCACCGACTCTCCACAATCCGCAAAGCCGACCAGATCGCGGTACTCGATGGCGGGGAACTTGTCGCCCTCGGAACACATGAAACGCTTATTGCCGCCGGTGGACTCTATGCCCACCTCTGCCAGCAACAGGAACTCTAGCCAGTAACTTCATTTGTGACCACAAGATGTTGTGGTTTTTTCAACGATCTATCACAATATGTTCGAACGTCCAACATCGAACATTCAACGTCCAACATCGAATGAAATGCTTCCGTAATTGGACGTTGAATGTTGGACGTTCGATGTTCGATGTTCAAATTCTCCCAAGTTTCACCCCTGCATCATCTGGGGCCACCCAATGGCCGGTGCTAACCCGAAGATCCACGCCGCTTGCGCTTCTGTAATGCCACAAGATCCTCCACGGTCACATCGCGCCATCCGGGCTGCTTGAGTAGATGACACAACAACGCAGCACAACCGACAGCATCGTAAAGCGCATCGTGTGCCTCCCGCTGCGGCAACATGGCGCGTACGTCTTGCTCCAATGCCAACGCACGCAAGACGTCCTCCAGCTTATACGATGACAGCGAGGGATACGCCAACTTCGTTAGCTTAAGCGTATCGAGCCAAACATGCGGGATATGTAGCGGAAATGCCGCCGTTAGATAACGCTTCTCCGTGGCCACATTATGCGCAGCGATCGGAAGCCCCTCGAGATAGGGGCGTAAAGCGGGCCAAAGCGTAGGCAATGCGGGTGAAGTCCGAAGCGCCGCGCGCAATGCGGCATGTCGACCGGGCGCATAGCGATTAAAGGGGCGATCACCCACATAGAGAAGATGCTCATAGATGCGAGAAACATCCACTGCCCCATCACGAATCTGCACAAGCCCTACTTGCCAAGGCTCATCCGAATATCCTCGCACAGCGCCGGTCCCCTCAAAATCGATGGCCGTTATCACCATGTCGCGAGCAAACTTCATTCTGCTGATTCGCCCATGTGCTTTTGCACGCAAGCATCAAATCGTTCCAGCATCTGTCGCACATAGGCACGCTTCCGGCGATAGCCTCCAGCAAAAAAACTGCCCTTGAAACCAGCCGTGATAATATTACGAAATTCCGGCAGACTCACAGGAATCCCTTGTGTAATACGATCCAGTTCATCCGTTACGCTTGTACGTGAAACCAATCGGTTATCCGTACAAACCGACACCGATAAACTGTGTGCAATCATATCGCGGATCGGATGATCCGCAATCGAGGAAAACGTCGGCGTTGTCTGCAAATTACTGGTCACACATACCTCCAACGTAATCCGCTGCGAGGCTACATAATCCGCGAGCGATTCAACATAGGCCTTCTTATCCTTGATCGTCGGATCCTTAATCATCTCATCCGCAAAAATAAAGGTACCGTGCCCAATACGATTGGCATGGCAATCCGTTAAAGCCTGAAAGATCGATTCCGGTCCATAGGCTTCACCAGCATGCACCGTCTTGCGCATGAAATTGCGATGCGCGTAATTATACGCATCCATGTGATATGCAGCCGGATAGCCAGCCTCTTCCCCAGCCAGATCAAACCCCACAATGGGGATACCGTGCTGATCGCGCAACGCAACAGACTGACGCACCATCTCCATCGACGCTAAACTACAAAGCTCTTTAACAGGCGCTCCCGCAAATAACTGATACAGCTTTTTGTAATACGGACTCATCCCCGGCTTAATCGAGCGTAACGCGCAAGCAATGATACCTGATTCAAAAGGAATGTCCGTACCCTCGCGCACCGCAGCACTGGCATTGTGCGCTTTCGCTCCCAGCGCCAATCCCTCGGCAACAGCTTCCAACACGGTTTTCATATCCAGATCATCATGCACATGCAATTGCGGGGCAAAACGCACCTCGATATAACGCACCCCTTCGGCTATATTATCCTCAACGAGCTCGGCAGCAATCCGAGTAAGGGTTTCACGATCCCGCATCACCGCACAGGTATAGGCAAATCCCTGTAAATACTCGCCAAGATTTGCATAGCGTTCCTTAAACACCAGGTCCAGTAACCCCTCTTCCGTATAAGAAGGCAAAGTCACTTGCTGGGCCTGCGCCAATTCAATGAGCGTAGGGATCCGCAAAGAACCATCCAAATGCAAATGCAAATCGCTTTTGGGAATATCCCGCAAAAACGCACGACTATAGGTTTGCTCTTTCATGGCGTAAAGCATACCGCCCACCAACACCCGTTTCAAGCCTCATCAACATGGTAATCATCTTTATCAAAAACGCAGAATGGCCTGCAAAGCGGCGTGATGGAACAAGGCAAAGGTATACACATCATCATTATCCGCCCCACCCTCCAGGATCCGGTACCCCGCACCAAGCAACATGTTACCGCGGGGCTGGTAATGCATCCCTCCGAATACATCCAGCGCACGGCCTTGCGTTGCAGCCAGAGCATCGCCATCTATAAGCAATGATATTCTGGGAAACAACTGCCAGCTAGCGGCAAAACTCACCAATGGCACAACCCCTAGGTCCGAATCGGAATCCTCCTGCGTATCAGAGCGCAATGTGACCTTGGCGTCGCGCACAAAAAACGTCGCGCCCACTTCAAGTTGCAAGCGCTCGGTCTCCCGCCAAAGATAACGATATGTGAGCCGATAATTATCAAATCGATACGTCGCGTCCACATCCGTATCCGCTGGAAACACGGTATCCACATATGTTGTGTCCCGTAGAAGTCTGCCCGAGGACGAAACTTCGATAGGCACATACGATACAATCCAGTTGTGACGCGGCGCACTGCGCCAGGAAAGGCGCATCCGCCAATACGCGGTATCACTGGCATCAAGATCATCGACCAGCGAAAACCGCGTGCCCGTATCGCCCGGTATGCGAACATCCGCACGCCCCGCCGATAGCAAGCCTCCCTCCAGCTCGACACCCCACGGAACTTCCCCCATCGCCGAGAAACCCCCAATGCAACAAAACAATACGAACCACTTAACCATGATATTCCCCCGGCTCTATATGCAAACCAGTACCGCAACTGCAAAAGGCGAAAAAGTATGTGGGTATGTGAGCTTGGAAGTATGCGAAAAACCTCTGCATGAAGAAACGCACACACCCACGAACACACGCACGCCCAAACGGATTCTCGTATTGGCGCACTCTCCCCCGCATCATCATCCAAATCGGTAATGCTTGCGCACATCTGCCAGCACCTTCCACGTGCAGGCCATGCCTTGCGGGAATGTCACCAAATCACCCTTACCCGCCTTGACAGGAGCCCCTCCCTCCGGCGTGACCTCGATCTCGCCTTCAAGAAAATAACAGACCTCCTGCTCATCGTAGAACCAGGGAAATTCCGAAACGTCCTTCGTCCACACCGGCCACCCAAATACGCCCAACGCTTCCAGTCGCGCTGCCGACGGTGCATGCTCAACCTTGATCTCAGCCATATATTCCTCCTTGTTTGCGAACCATCTCAACACTATATCCATTTCCCGAATCGGGGCAAGACAACCCGTTGAGAAATAGAGTCATGTGCGTCTAGCGAAAAGGAGAGTGCCCCACTTAATGGCGTTGACCCGAGAGAAGGCTGGTGGGCGAGGCGGGACTCGAACCCGCAAGCCTTGCGGCACAAGATCCTAAGTCTTGCGTGTCTGCCAATTTCACCACTCGCCCAGCGAACACTTGCAAGCTCAGACCATACGTAGCAATGATTCATCTGTCAATCTCCCCCATACCGCTTTTTCTAGACACAAGCCCCGACTCTGGCGTATGCTGGTAGCCCTTTTTATGAACCAGCGAACCGTTAACCGCGCAAAACAGAGGAGTACCCAAATATGTTTTCTGCATCAGATTTACGCAAGGGCTTGAAAATCGAGGTGGATGGAACCCCCTATGTGATTACAGAGTATAACTTCATGAAACCCGGTAAAGGCCAGGCTATCTATACTTGCCGTATCAAGAACATGATTGATGGATCCACGCAGGTGAAACAATATCGATCCAATGATAAAGTAGATAAACCCGAGTTGATCGAAAAGAAACTGGTGTACTCCTATAAAGATGCTGACGACTACGTATTCATGGACGAGAATTTTGAGCAAATCCATTTGTCTGAAAACGTACTTGGTGATCAGCGTTACTTTCTCAAAGAGGAAATCGAGGTGGACGTGCTTTTCCACAATGGCCAACCCATTGGGATTGAGCTACCCATTTTCGTGGAAAGGCGAATCGAATTCACCGAACCGGGAGCCAAAGGAAATACGGCTACCAATGTCATGAAGCCGGCAACGGTAGAAGGCGGGTATGAATTGCAAGTACCTCTTTTTGTCAACGAAGGTGACATGATCCGCATTGACACCCGCACAGGCGAATACGCGGAACGCGTAAGGTGAGCCTACCATCCAGACAGGTAATGCAACTGCGCCATACGATGGCGCAGACCATGCGAACCTTTTTTTACGACCAAGGCTTCTGGGAAGTGGATTCCCCTATCCGTATTCCCTCCCCCGCCCCTGAACTACACATCGTAGCAGAACCATCCGGCAAAGAATTCTTACGGACCTCACCTGAACTGCATATGAAGCGCATGTTGGCAGCCGGCGCGGAAGCAATCTTTCAACTGAGCCCCTGTTTCCGCGCCCATGAAAACGGTAGCCGCCACCGCCCAGAATTCATGATGCTCGAATGGTATCGCCTGCATGCCGACTACATGACCATTTTGCAGGACATGCAAACACTCGTTGCCAAGGCATTCGACGCCATCAATCCGCTTATATCAACGAACACCAAAAACAAGCCAGACGCATGGGCAGCACCGCTTGATGTTTCCACGCCCTGGGCCGTCCATACGATTCGTGATATCTATCTCGAACGGGCGGGATGGGACCCCGTCTCGAATTTTGATCCAGATCGCTTTGATCTCGACATGGTCAACATCATCGAGCCCAGTTTGCCGACAGATCGATGCTCGATTCTCATTGACTATCCAGTTCCTGTTGCTGCACTTGCACGCCGCAAACACGATGACCCCCGCGTAGCCGAACGCTGGGAACTATATGCGGGGGGACTCGAAATCGCCAACGCCTTCTCGGAACTCATCGATCCCAAGGAACAACGTCAACGCTTTCAAGATACCCTGCAGCGCAAAAAAGAAATCAATGAAACCGTGTACGCACTGGATGAACCTTTTCTCCAAGCTCTCGAATACGGCATCCCCCCATGCGCAGGTGTAGCATTGGGCTTCGATCGCCTCCTCATGGCCTTGACCGGAACCCCATACATCAAGGATGTTCTTCCCTTCCCGCACGAATAAACCCATTGCGTACATTGACAACACGAAAAGAGACATAAATAGATCAGAACGCCAAGGTTTACCTCACCCACACAACCCCATGGATGCCAAAAAATACCTTTGGAATCAAAACACATTTCTATGATACAAAACAGCAGTACCTGTAGTACGAATGACACTGCGTTTCCCGGCATAGGAGCTTGAAATGGCGAAACATAAAGCGATGGATTCCCGTGAAGTTGGACTCGTAATGGGATTGACCGTGGGAAAGTATTTCTTCGGATCTGATGATCTGCATTACGGGTTATGGACCGATGACCTTCCCGTGATCCCTGAAAACCTTCGCAAGGCACAAGAACAACATGCGGCTTTGCTACTCAAAACCATACCTGCAGATGTGCAGACCATTCTAGATGTTGGGTGTGGCGCAGGTGCACTAGCAAAAAGATTACGCGACAAAGCATACAAAGTGGAGTGTGTATCTCCAAGCGGCCCCCTTACCGCCGAAGCACGCAAGAATGTAGGACCGGAAATCCCCATCTATGAAGCGAAATTTCAGGATGCCGAGATTGCAAAAACATATGACCTGGTCTTGTTCAGTGAGAGTTTCCAGTACATGAAACATGAAATTTCAATCGAAAAAGCCAGCAAGTTACTTCGTCCCGGTGGGTACCTTCTCATTTGCGACTTTTTCCGGCGAACGGGCGAAGAACGCGGGCCGATTCGCGGCGGTCGCAGAATGGAAGCGTTTTATGAAACCATAAAACAATACCCTTTCCAAACGCTGGTGGATGAAGACATCACGAAAGAGACCGCACGTAATTATGAGTTGGTCAATGACTTCCTCGATCAGGTCGGACGCCCCACGTGGGAGTTGATCTTTCGTTACTGTACGGCAAACTATCCACGTACAACCAAAGTCGCTCGCAGAATGTTCCGACGTAAAATTGAAAAGCTGGAAACTAAATACTTCCAGGGACAACGCACAGCAGCAACCTTTTCCCGTTACAAAACCTACCGCCTCATGCTTTTCCAATATAACCCCTGAGGGTATGCCTGCATCATTCGGACAATACCCCACGAGATGGCAGCGAGAGCCATGATTGGGATGCAAAACCCCACAACATACCTATCGGGTGGGCGAAATCCCCCCATGATGCAACAGTCCCCCTGCACACAATCCAGAGCCATCAAAACAAAACCCTATTCTTGTACCCCAGACTTGCTTTCACTCCTTTTACCGGTCTATACTCCTTGGCTATGTCTGTATATCTGGCTCATCATCATGTCTGCGAATGGGCGGACGCAAAAACACTCGAAAATGCGCTGACCCTGCAGCAAGAAAATGCTGTAAACCAGCTCAGTATTGACGGCAACCAAGTCCGAGCTGTGGTGCGCGCCGCCGGGCATCAAACCTTTACACGGTTCAAAGTTCTCGACGATGGGTCTGTCTTGAGTGATTGCCCATGCCCGCAAAGCCAGCACGCAGGTACCATTTGCCTGCATGTCGTCGCCGCAGGACTTGCCTTGGCCGCAAAAACGGAAGATACGCGCAAAGAACGGCGTTTGCGTATTGCGGCCAGAAGAGAACAGGAAACAAAAGCAAGGACAATGCCCCTGTCACCCCTTTCAGGGCGTTGTGGTTCTGATGACCCCGCCAAGGTCAATGCCTCTGTGCGACTCCGCTTACCTTCCAGTTGGAAAGCCGACCTGGCATCCAATCGAATCACACTCCAATGCCGCATCGAAATCGAAGGCAAACGCATACATCCCACAAGAATGAAACCAGGACGAAAACTGGTATTTTCGACCAGAGATCTGGACCTGTTATTCATTTTGGAAGATATCGCGCAAACGCATACCTGTCCGTCTACTGTCATATGTGATCAAGCACAGTTCAGCGATTTGCTGGATGCTATCACGGGAAAGAGCGTTCCCATCATTGACCAACCGCACAGCCTTACGGTAAGCGAAACCCCAGCGCTCTCGGCACTACAGCTTCAGCTCGAAAAACATCCCCCTTTTCAGCTTGTTTTGCGGCATACATCGATTCCGCAAGGCAGCGTACTTTTATCCTTAGCCCATTATGCGTGGCTCATGGAAAATCATACCCTGTACCCGTTGGAAACCGTGTTGCCCCCTGAATGGAAGGAAGCCTATCAGGCTCCCGTGCGCATCCCCCCACACCGCAGTCTCGCTTTCCTGCGCAACACATTGCCCGCATTACAGGAATCTTTCCCCGTGGAAGATGAAACCGGAATTCCCAAGGAACCCGTCATCATAGAAGGCACCCCCTCCTTTGCAATCCAACTCAAAGGCGGTCTCGATCATTTGCAGATCCTTTTACTGGCCACCTACGCCGGTGTTCACTTTCAAGTAAACGGACAACGCCCACCAAAAGATGACGCCGTTCCCAATCCGCAAGATCCAACACAATTCATCGGGCGTAACCAAGCGCAGGAACAAACCGCCTTCATAGAATTTCGCAATATGTTTGGTGCGCTTGAAGAGGATGGCACCTGCTATGTCTCTGGCCAGCAGGCAATGTTATCGGTCATGACGGAGACCATACCCAAGGCTAAAGAAAAACAGTGGCATATTGTAAAAGACAGCGTCTTTGCCGTCTCGTGTGATAAAGGCAGTTGGATCGAAACCGAAATACACATTCTCCCCTACAAAAAACCAGACGTCTACCGATTAGAACTGCGCTACCGGGACGATGCCGGGAATCCGATCTCAAACGATGCCGTGGAAACCGCACTGTCTTTCGGACAAACCATGCTAGAACTACGCGGGCAACCTTTCATTCTCGATACACACCATGTTCGCTCCTTGCAAGGAGCGCTGGCAGAATGCACGGAGTACCGCAGCACCATAGCCTGCATCACACCGATACATGCTGGATTTATCGCTGCGCTGGCTGCACATCATCCGCAGCTACATATCTATGCCCCCCCAGAATGGATGCACCATGCCGAACAATTGCGAGACCGCAAACACCTCCCGAATATCTCATTCCCGGAGCCACTCGGACAACAACTCAGAGGCTATCAAAAGGATGGAATCCGCTGGCTTCGATTCCTCGATCAGAACCATTACGCCGGCATTCTTGCCGATGAGATGGGGCTGGGAAAAACCGTGCAGGCACTCGCATGGATCGCACATCTAAAAAGACAAACGTTGCAAAGACAACCCGCCATGGTGGTATGCCCCACGAGCTTGCTTGTCAACTGGGGCCGTGAAGTGGAACGATTCGTTCCCGAGCTCAGCTACTGCATTGTGTCCGGCTCAAAAAGACGCCAACTATTACAGGCGCTGGAAGAATATGATGTGGTCATTACGTCCTATGCCCTACTACGACGCGATACCGATTACTATGCCCATATCACGTTTTCTGCTGTTATCCTCGACGAAGCCCAACATATCAAAAATCGCACAACCCAGAACGCGGTTGCAGCAAAACGTTTACGCGCCGAAAGGCGTCTGGTGTTGACGGGTACCCCCATCGAAAACAGCGTAACCGACCTCTGGTCTATCATGGATTTCCTGATGCCCGGATATTTGGGTACGCATAACAGTTTTCGGATTCGCTTTGAACAACCCGTCCAACACGCTACCGCGAATAGCGAAAAAGCACTGGAACACCTGCGTTGCAAGCTCGCTCCTTTCATGCTCCGCAGACTCAAATCCGAAGTCGCCGCTGAAATGCCCCCTAAAGTCACGCGTATCGCAACCACCCCCATGCTAGGACCGCAACAAAGACTCTATCAGAGACTGCTGTCCTCCTATTACGAACAAATATCGAACCTCGTCGATGAACAAGGATTCGAAAGATCACGCTTCTCGGTTTTCAGCGCACTGCTGCGTCTGCGGCAATGCTGTTGCCACCCAGCCCTATTGCGACAAATTAAAGGTACAGAAGAAATGAGCTCCGCGAAAATGGACCTGTTCTTCGAGTTGCTGGATGAAGCCATGGATGGTGGGCACCGCGTACTGGTTTTCAGCCAATTCGTGCAAATGCTTCACATACTCCGCAAGGCTTTGACAAACCAAAATATACCGTTTGCTTATCTGGACGGCGCCACACGCAACCGCATGCAACAAGTCGACCAATTCAACAACAACCCAGATGTCCCCGTATTTCTTGTTAGCCTCAAGGCGGGTGGTAGCGGACTCAACCTCACGGGAGCCAACGTTGTCATTCATTATGACCCATGGTGGAACCCTGCCGTGGAAGATCAAGCGACAGACCGAACCCACCGCATCGGCCAAACCCAAACCGTCTACAGCATAAAACTTGTCACCGAAAACTCCATCGAACAAAAGGTCATCGAACTACAAGAGCGCAAACGTCAAATCATCAATGCCGCCATGGGGTCCACAGGCGGATTTGCCCAGCACCTCACCTGGGATGATGTTCGCGATCTCCTGAAACCGTAAAACCGATAAAAGCAGATTGCACACCGCAACCATGATACAGACATGCGGAAGACAAAACATAATTCCGTCGTTTTACAATAAATCTACATTCGAATGCGTTATATGTTATCTGGTGTCGATTGACACAAATACATAGATAACGTACTGCAAACAGGATCATCCTTTTTTTACGTCTATCGCATGATACGATTATATTGTAAGGCACTGTGGCTAGAATCATATACCTCCAAAAAGGATAATCATGAAAAGGAATGGCTTAAAAATTTTTCTGATGGGGTGTTTTGCCGTAATTGTGGCGCTTGTTATCCTAACCGCATGGCAGCGCAGAGAGTCAGAGGGACCAGGTGAAAGAAGACAGGCAGATCAACAGAGAGTGGCACCCGTTGAGGCGGCGCCAGTGCGTGAAGGTCGTCTGGATCGAACACGCGTATTCAGCGGAACATTAACGGCCTCAGCAGAAACTCGCATCGCCCCGAAAATTTCGGGTCGCATTTCTCGTATACTGGTCGATTTATCGGACCCTGTCGAACGTGGAACGGAAGTGGCTATTATGGATGATGCCGAATTCGCACAAGCCGTCAACAGCGCGAAAGCAGACCTTGTCGTAGCCAGAGCGCAAGCTGCCGAAGCCTCTAACCGTCTGGAACTCGCAAAACGTGAGCTGGAACGCACCATCACATTGGAAGAGCGCGGGGTGGCCTCCGCTGCTTCCCTCGATGCCATACAATCAGATTTTACCATGCGCGAGGCTGCTGCAGAAGTAGCTGCCGCCAATCTAGAGGCACGCAAATCGGCACTTGCAACCGCAGAAATCCGGTTAGGCTACACGCGCGTCACGGCAAACTGGACGGAAGGCGACGACCACCGTGTCGTCGCAGAGCGCTTTTAGGATGAAGGCGATACGGTCGCAGCCAACACACCCATTCTTTCCATTGTAAGCCTACGCCCCATTCGTACCGTCTTTTATGTACCCGAAAGAGACTATGCCCTCCTCGAAACCGGCCAGGAAGTAACGCTCCGGACGGATGCATTTCCCGGCGAAACGTTCCCTGGTCACATTGCGCGTATCGCGCCTGTATTTCGTGAGGACACACGCCAAGCAAGAATTGAAGTCACCTCAGAAAACGAAGATAAACGACTGAAACCCGGCATGTTCGTGCGCGCCGCTGTTATTCTGGAAACGGCTGAGAATACCAAAATGGTTCCGCGTACGGCAATTGTCCGGCGTAGTGGGGAAGATGGTGTTTTCCTGATCAGCGATGATGAAGAAACCGTAACTTGGACGCCCGTTGAAACGGGGATCCAAAACGCCACACACATAGCCGTCCGTGCCCCAGACATTCAGGGCAAGGTCGTAACGCTAGGGCAACAACTCCTCGGAGATGGTTCCACGGTACGTGTCGTTGATACAGGAAGGACGCACGAATGAAAGTACCACAATTTTCCGTACAGCATCCAATCTTTGCCACTATGGTTACCCTCATGGTTGTGGTTCTGGGGATTACCTCCCTGACAAGATTGCGTATCGATCTACTCCCGGAAATCGAAACCACCACCCTGACCATTCGCACCGAATACCCCGGTGCCAGCCCCGAAGTGGTCGAGCGCTTGATCACACAGTTCATCGAGGAAATCGCCGCATCCGTCACGGGCGTGGAAGAAATCACCTCCGTGTCATCGGAAGGAATCAGCATCGTGACTGTGGATTTTGGGTGGGGAACCAATGTAGATAGCGCCGCCATTGAACCGATTGATGGCGTAACCGATGTTGACGTGTCTTCCGAAGCCGGTCTACCACAAGAGGAAATAAGAATTGATCGCGAAAAAGCTGCCGACTTGGGCTTCAATCCGCGTGATGTAGCACGTTTCATTGAAACCGCCATGGCAGGATCCAATGCCGGAGACTATCAAGTAGATGGAAATGCATACCGCATCCTTGTCCGGCTCCACGACGCAGAGCGCATGGACCTCGATGATATACTCGATCTTTCCCTCACGACATCCGGTGGTCGGCAAGTAGCCCTGCGAAACTTGATCGAAACAGAACGAGGTGATGGCCCCCTACTCATCGAACGAAAGGACCAACAACGCCTCGTCAGCATTGCCGTCAATATCGCCGATCGGGACACCGTATCCGTTGCGCGCGATATCATGCGAGAAATGGACGCTATGGCACGACCGGAAGGTTTCTCATTTCGGTTGGCAGGGGACTACGAGGAACAACAACGTGCGCAAGGAGAACTCCTGCTGTCGCTCGTGCTCGCCCTGCTCTTTGTTTTCATGGTCTTGGCATGCCAGTATGAATCCCTCATTAATCCTCTCATCGTAATGGTTTCCGTACCCATGGCAACCATTGGTGTGCTGGTCACCCTTTTCTTGACCAATACCACCTTTAACCTGCAGTCCTATATCGGCTGTATTATGCTGGCTGGCATCGTTGTCAATAATGCCATTCTACTTGTGGACCAGGCAGGTCAACTGGTAAAAAAGGGTATGAGCGTAAACGAAGCTGTCGCAGAGGCTGGCAGACGCCGCCTGCGACCCATCCTTATGACAACTTGCACCACCGTTTTAGCCCTGATCCCCCTAGCCCTCGGCATCGGAGAAGGGGCAGACGCCCAGGCACCGCTGGCGCGTGTCGTCACGGGTGGACTTGCTGGAGCTTCCCTTATCACCCTGGTTTTGATACCGGTAGTGTTTTCTCTCGTGCATCATCGCAACAAAAGGCAAACTGTATGAATCACCCACTACCTATCGCATACTGCAAGAATACCATTCGACAGGCTACACGAATGACATGCTTGATTTGCGCATTTGCAGCCCCTTTGCTATATGCAGAAAACACGCACACGACCTCCCTCCCGATCCCCCTGTCTTTGGAGTCAGCTGTCTTGATGTCACTAGATGCCAATCCAGACCTAATGGTGGAGTCCTTTGAACCGCTGATTGCAGGTACGTTTGTACAACGCGAACGTGCGCGATTTCACCCTGCTATCTTTGCAGAACTGACACAGCGCGAAATACGCAGTAGCGAAACAGCACGCGCCACGGGAGAACAGTTTGACGCCGAAATCGAACAGACGCAACTGCGCGGTGGCATAGAACAGAGATTCTCCACAGGAACCGATGTCACGCTCTCCGCAGGGCAAAGCGCAGAATCCTCCAACCGCGCCCCCGATCAGGACGAAGCCAGTATCACCCTTTCGTTTACCCAAGCTCTTCTGCAAGGAGCCGGAAGAAATGTCAATCTCGCAGCCATCGAAAAAGCACAACTCGATCTGGATATTTCCATTTCAGAACTGCGTGGATATATCGAAACGCTCGTTGCCAATGTAGAACGCGCCTACTGGCAATTCTGGCTCGCAAAGGAAACCATTGATATCGCCTCTCAAGCCCTTGATGTAGCCCAAAAACAACTTGATAATTTACAGCAACAGATTGCCGTGGGACAAATTGCCAGCAACGAAGAAGCCGTCGCGCGTGCCGAGCTCGCACGCCGCCGCCAGACCCTGATTGACGCCCGCGCTGATGCCCAGAAAAGACGCATCGAACTGCTTGCCCTGATCGCACCCCAACAACTCGATACCGCTTATACCCCCATTTCGCTACCGGAGCCACCCGTAGCAGAAACAGATACCTCCTTGCAGGAACGTATCAAACTCGCAGAACGCTATCGCCCGGATTTGCAGGAAGCAAAAATGCGGCTCGAACAACGCAATTTAGATACCGTTGTCACGCGCAATGGTCGCTTACCAAGACTAGACTTCTTCGCCGAACTGGCCAAAGTCGGCTATGGTCCCAGCACAAGTGACGCCTGGTCGGATATCAGCGGATCCGGATACGACGTACAAGCTGGCATCCGCCTGCATTACACGCCGGGAAGGTCTGCCGAGCGCGCCCGAGAAGACGAAGCCATGTTCCGTCAGGAACAGGCAGTGGCCGCTATAGAAAACCTGCGCTTTCAAATCGGAAGTCGCGTACGTATGGCCCGCTATGAATTAGAAAGAGCGATTAAACAGATCGAAGCCAGTGCGGAAACCCTGCTACATCAGCAAAAAACCGTGGATGCTGAAGTCGAACGATTCCAGGTTGGCACTGGAACGGCCCTGCTGGTCGCGCAAGCACAGCGGGATTTGCTGAGTGTCATGATCGCTGAAAAAGAGGCACAAGTACAGGCACGTCTCGCACTCCTCGACCTCTTTCTGGCAGAAGGCTCTCTGTTAGATCGCAGAGGCTTTGCCATGAATGCATCGGACACGGGAATCGATACGCATCCGTATATTATGCAATATAGCCGTGACCAAGGCATCATCGATGCCGAAGGACATGGTCCAGACCCATTCTCCGAAGAATGGCATCGCGCACTTGAACAGCGCGCGAACAAGCAACCGTAACGGATAACCCGAACAGTTTCTGATGCTTGCATCCACAGGCAAGATATGATTGTCCCATTGAATAACATTCCTGCATGGTACTCCGCACGCCCAGCCAGTAGCATCAATCCAAATGGTGAAGAAAGCTGGCTGTTACCGTGCGAAGTAGTATAGAGTTTGCATGATGAAAGAAGTACCACAGAATGTAATTCTTATAGGTATGCCTGGTGCCGGGAAAAGCACAGTGGGCGTGCTGCTGGCAAAAGCCATTGCGCGCGACTTTCTCGACACGGATGTACTCATTCAATCCAAGACCGGCCGAACATTGCAGGAAATAGTCGATCGGGATGGTCACTTGACCTTGCGCAAGATTGAAGAACGCGTACTTCTCGACTTACAACTGCAACACCATGTCATTGCCACTGGCGGAAGCGCACCATACAGCCCCCGCGCCATGCAGCATCTCAAAAGCAAGGGTGTCGTCGTCTTTCTCTGGGTCGACGCCAAAACGCTACTGCAACGCATTGGGGATTTCAGCGGTAGAGGACTTGCCAAAACCCCCGATCAATCTTTTGAAGAACTATATGCTGAACGTGAAGCACTATACGAACAGTACGCCGACATCACGATCGACGCCGCCGCCGGAAACCACGATCAAGTCTGCCATGCAATCCTGACGCATATATCGAGATAGATGCTACGATGCATGATAACCGCCAATGCCTGACACCCCACGTACTTTCGCAAAAACCAACTAAAAAACAAATCCAAGGCCTGTCGAAAAAATCCAATTGTCATCACCAGGACTTATTCTGCGATAGCCACCGGCATGGACAACCAGCCGTTTTACACTCCACTCGGTCTCAAGCCCCATAAACGTTTGTCCGGCATCGATTGATAAAGGCTCTAGCCATGATCGTAATATCGCAGCTTTAAAAGCATGCCCAAACCGTGATTCCCCCGTGTTATCCAATCCAACAAGGATACGGCCACCGCCAACACCAAGATCCCCCTGCAAGGTAGGACGCAATTGACCGGATCGTTGCCCCAGCCTAATTCCTGCCCCACTACTGACCATTTGCGGTGTCGAAACACGTAACAGGAAATAATGATCTAAACCGAAAGCGGCAGAACCACAGAGAAACATCCCGATCAAGATAATCATACACTTCATATTATCACCTTAGCGCCCCATTGCATGAAGCTCCGGCATGGGCAAAAGCACTACCTACAATACGTTGGGCTTCTTCTTGAACTTTGGCAAGATGCTCTTGCCCCAGAAAACTCTCGGCGTAAATCTTGTAAACATCTTCGGTTCCGGATGGACGCGCTGCGAACCACCCGTTCTCCGTCTGCACTTTCACGCCACCAATGGCCGCCTCATGATAAGGCGCATGCGTCAAGATACTGGTAACAGGCTCTCCTGCCAATTGATCGATCTCGATATGGTCAGCCGTCAAGGATGACAAAGCCTTTTTCTGCTCAGCCGTTGCCACTGCATCCATCCGTGCATATACCGGAGCACCATGCGCACGCGCAAGATCCGCATAATACATGCCCGGGTCCTTACCTGTCACCGACAAGATCTCAGCAGCAAGCAAGTTCAGCAAAATACCATCCTTGTCAGTTGTCCAGACCGTACCATCCTTTTGCAGGAACGAAGCCCCCGCACTCTCTTCGCACCCAATGCCGAAAGTGCCCGCCAACAATCCGTCTACAAAATACTTGAACCCGACAGGGACTTCAGCAATCTTGCGCCCTAAGGAAGTCGCCACACGATCAATCATCGAACTCGAAACCAGTGTTTTCCCGACCATCGCATCCTGTGGCCAGGAACGCCGATGCCGGAACAGATAATCCACTGCAACCGAAAGGTAATGATTCGGATTCATGAGTCCGACCGAAGGAGTAACGATACCATGGCGATCAAAATCGGCATCATTGCCGAACGCCACGTCAAAACGATCTTTTAGATCAATCAGCCCGGCCATTGCATACGGCGACGAGCAATCCATCCGAATCTTGCCATCCCAATCCATTCGCATAAACATAAAGGCAGGATCCATGCTCTCATTCACAACATGCAGATTAAGTCCATAGCGGTCAGCAATGACGGGCCAATATCCTGCACCTGCGCCACCCATCGGATCGACACCTATCGATGGATTTGCATGTCGAATCGCATCCATATCAACAATACCATCCAAGGCAGCAATATAGGGTTCCATAAAGTCAAATGCCTTACAGGTAGACTGAGACAACACTTTCTGCAACGGTAAGCGATCTATTTTCTGTACACCTCGCTCAATCAGGGCATTTGCACGCGCTTCGATTGCCTTCGTCAAACTACCTTCAGCAGGTCCGCCATGTGGTGGGTTGTACTTGAAACCACCATCTGTCGGCGGGTTATGAGATGGTGTAATGATGACACCGTCCGCCAAACCTTCTGACCGCCCGGCGTTATGCGCGAGAATAGCATGAGATACTGCTGGGGTAGGCGTCACACCACGTCCCTCTTGATAACGAAGCTCAATGCCTGCAGCTCCAAACACCTCCATGGCCGTAACCCAAGCAGCCTCCGAAAGCGCATGCGTGTCCATCCCAATAAACAGCGGACCATCAACCCCCTGCTTTTGACGAACCTCTACCACCGCAGCAGATATCGCCAGAATATGTGCCTCATTAAAGGTGCCATTCCCGGCAGTTCCTCGATGCCCCGACGTCCCGAAGCTAACCTTTCCGGCAACGTCTTCCCGATAATAGGCCGATACCAAACGCGGAATATGTACCCGCATGGTTTCCGGCACACACTTACCCGCTAACGCATGTATTTGCATTCTCTTTTTCCCTTCTTTGGCGAATCACTTCATATAAGGCAATGGCTCCGGCAACCCCCGCATTTAACGAAGTAACCTTACCGAGCATAGGTAATCGCACGAGATAATCGCAATTCTCGCGCGTCAACCTGCGCATCCCTTTCCCCTCGCTTCCCACGACAATTCCCATCGGACCACGTAAATCAATGGTTGTCAGCTCTTGCGAACCTTCCCCAGCCTCCAAACCAGCAAACCACACGCCGCGCTCTTTTAATAAACGCATACAGCGCACAAGATTCGGCACTTGCGCTATCGCCAAATGCTCGGATGCCCCTGCAGATGCACGCACCACTGCAGCCGTAATCCCTGCCGCCCGATGCGCGGGAAGCACAACACCACAAACCCCGGCTGCTTCCGCTGTCCGCAATAAAGATCCCACATTCTGCGGATCTTCCAAATGATCCAAAAACAAAAATAGCGGATTTTGCACCTGTTCAGCATCGCTTAACATCTTTTTATACGAAACATAGCGAAAAGAACTTACAATCGCGATCACGCCTTGATGGTTGCCTCCCTCCGCCAAGGCATCCAATGTGGCAACGTCCGTTTGCTGAATGCGTACCCCCTTACGGGCCGCAAGCTTCAGAACCTCCTCCTGGTCTCCACGCTGTTGTATCTGTGCCACGGTGTAAAACGTTTCAACCCTTCGACGCCCAGACAGAAGCATTTCTCGGATAGGTTGACGTCCATACAACACGTCCGTGCCGCTACCATGACCGCTCCCCCGGCCACCACGCTTCCCTCCCTTTTTGCCAGATCGCTTGTTGCGCGGATTGGTCATCGCTCTTCTCCCTTTCTCATCTTCACCTGTAAAATCCCTAGCATGGCATGTACCGCAATATCGCTACGCAAAACACGCTCACCTAACGTCACGCATGTAAAACCATGCGTGCGAAACAAATCAACCTCATAATCGGTCCAGCCCCCCTCGGGACCGATCGCGGCCAGCACAGGCGATCGCGATTCCATGCAGGCATCGAAAGTAGCATCCGCATGCGGATGTAACAATAGCTTGTTGCCCTGCCAACCCGACAAAACGTCTTCTATCAATGGTTTCAAACGACGCACCACCTCAACCTCCGGCAAGCGCGTCTCCCCGCTTTGCTCCAATCCTTCCAAGAGTAAAGGTTCGTAATGCTCCGGCTGCAGCCAATGCGTGTCAAAATATACCCGCTCCACTTTGGCGGCATTGGCGAAAATCACCTTCTCGACTCCCCATGCCGCCAGTGGTGCAAACAGGCGCCGTAACACTTTCGGGCGCGGTAGCGCTACCAATAATGTTACACGGCTTGGGGATAAAGCGGGACGATCAAACGAGCAACGCAACGTCACCGTATCGGCATCAACCGCGATAACAGCACCAATACCACGGCTGCCTCCCAAAAGACCAACCCGAACGCGGTCTCCTTCACGTACACCCAGCACCTGCATAAGATGAGCAGCACGCCTACCGCACAACACAACACAACACGCCGCATCCAATTCTTTTGGTTCCAATAAAACCTGATTCATATGCATCCTAATAGAAACGTTCTTGGCGATGGCAAGCTCATGCTAGGCTAATGCCCCGAAAAAGCAAACCTGCTATTATCGCTCCAGTTGCTGCCTAATGAAACGATCCGCGAAACCGCAGCTACTCGCAATCTAATGATAACCCAGTTGTCCGTCCGTTTTACTCTGAGATTAATAATCTCGCTTGCCATCTCTATAAAACCGCCACACAATGATGAATCTGTTTAAAACAAGACACTTGTGAAGCATATCACGTACAGAGGGGTTACATGCCTTCTGACAAAAAAAACACGGCATCAGGGGGCAATCTATCCGAAGCATCGCCGATGATCGGGTTCGATGATATTCCCGCTAACATAACCGCGAAATGGCAAGAAGCTGCCAACCTATTGGCAGAGGCACTCAAGGTTCCCGTAGCGCTCGTGATGAGAACGGAAAACGACTTCATGGAAGTCGCCGTATCAAGCAACACCGCTGAAAACCCTTATCACCCCGGCGATAAAGAGCACTGGGAAGGCCTGTATTGCCAAACGGTCATCCAAAAACAGGAAAAACTGGTCGTCGCCAATGCGCTGAAAGATCCACAATGGGATCATAATCCAGACATCAAATTAGGCATGGTTGCCTGCATGGGATTGCCCGTAAACTTTCCAGACGGACGCCCCTACGGAACGATTTGTGTCCTCGACCGAAAAGAACACTTTTTCACAGACACAGAAACCCAGGCGTTGCAATTCTTTCGAGATACCATTGAAGCCGACTTGCTTGCGCTACAAAACGAAACAGAACTTCGCAAACGCGAAACGTTTATCCGTGCCATTGTAGACAACCTCCCGATTGGGATTACGGTTAATGCCATGGATGCTGATGCCCGGCCGGAATATATGAATGACCTGTTTCCCAAATTCTACCGGACAACACGTGAAGCCCTAACATCCGTAGAAGCCTTTTGGCAGAAAGTATACCCCGACCCCGCAGTCCGTGAAAAGGTTCGTGCACGTATAGAAGCAGATTGTGCGAGTGGCGATACAGAGCGCATGTATTGGCCCGAACTGCCGATCACACGTGAAGGAGAGGAGACAACCTTTGTATCGGCCAGAAATGCCCCGATTCCTGGCTCGCGGCAAATGATTTCTCTCGTATGGGATGTCACCGAACAAAAGAAAGACCGTGAAGAGCTTGCACGACAATTTCACATGCTTGAGGTAGCAGGACGAATGGCCAATTTCGGTGGCTGGATCGTTGATCTGTCTACCAAAGCATGTACTTGGTCCGACATTGTCTTCGACATCCACGAAATGCCACATGGCTCTGCGCCTCCTGTGGAAGAAGGCATCAACTTCTATGCCCCGGAATGGAGAGAACGCATCAGCAATGTTTTTACGGCTTGCGCGAACGAAGGGAAACCTTACGACGAAGAAATGCAAATCATTACCCGTACAGGTAAACGGGTCTGGGTACGAACAGTTGGAGAAGCTGTTCGGGATGAAGAGGGAAAGATCACGCATGTCCACGGAGCATTCCAGGATATCAGCCCCCGCAAACGAGATGAACAAAATATCCATCATTTAAACCAGGTTTTACGAGCCATCCGGGATATCAATCAACGGATCACGCATGAAACGGATAGCGAACACCTGCTACGTCAATCCTGCGAAATTCTCATTGCCACACGCGGATATCGTAGCGCATGGGCCGCCTCATGCAACGCGGACGGAGAGACAAAAGCAGTTGCAGAGGCAGGAATCGGCGAGGATTTTGCCCCCGTGCGCGAAGCGCTGGAACAAAACCACTGGCCGGAATGCTGTCATTTGGCGCAAGCAAGCCCGACCGGTGTAGCCCCTATTTTCAATACCGACAGTAATTGTACGCACTGCCCACTCTCACGTGCCTATCGTGGCACAGCAGCCCTCGCAGGCAGACTGCGGCATGATGACCAGGATTATGGCGTACTCGTCGTGGCACTGCCAGAAGGCGTGGCCGAATCCGATGAAGAACGCACCCTGTTCCGCGAACTTGCACAAGACTTGGGATTCGCACTGCATGCGCTAGATTCCCGTCGCAAACTGAAACGATCCGAAGAACAACTGCGGCAGGCACAGAAGATGGAGGCGGTGGGTCGATTAGCTGGCGGGGTAGCCCATGATTTCAATAACCTAATCATGGGCATTCTTGGGTATACCGAACTGGCAGCAGATCAGCTTCCTCCCGAGCATCCCGTGCGGGAAGACCTCAACCAAATCACCCGCAACGCGCACCGCTCCGCCGATCTGACACGCCAGTTGCTCGCGTTTGCGCGTAAACAAACCATTGCCCCCAAATGCCTGAACCTCAACGACACGATAGCATCCATGCTCAAACTGTTGCAACGACTACTGGGAGAAGATATTGATATCCTTTGGAAACCAGCCAAGAAAATGACCCCCGTCATCATGGACCCCACGCAAGTAGATCAAATGCTGGCAAACCTCTGTATCAATGCGCGCGACGCCATTAAAGGCGTAGGACAACTCACCATAGAAACAGAAAGTACTTTCATTAGCGAAGAATATTGCGAACAAAATCCCGAGGCCGTACCTGGATCCTATATCATGCTAGCAATAACCGATTCCGGCGAAGGCATGTCCGCAGAAACCAAAGCGCATATTTTTGAACCTTTCTTTACCACCAAAAAAATGGGGTATGGCACAGGCCTTGGCTTATCTACGGTTTATGGAATCGTCAAACAAAACAATGGCTTCATCAATGTGTATAGCGAATTGGGAAAAGGTACAACCTTCAAGATCTATATACCAATGGCAAGATCACCTGAACCAGAGACAACTGCTGACCATGCGGAGACCGCCGAACAACCGCGCGGAACCGAAACCATTCTCCTCGTTGAAGACGAAGCCTCCATCCGTATCACGATTAAGAAATACTTAGAATCGCTCGGTTACACGGTGCTAGAGGCTGCGATGCCAGAGCGGGCACTCCAAATCGCGGCTTCACATCAAGGCCCGATCCCATTATTGATCACAGATGTGATCCTACCACAAATGAATGGACGAGAACTAGCAGACCAGCTAACCGATGCAAGAAATGATATGCGGACCCTTTTTATGTCGGGATACACCGCAAACGTGATCGTGCACAGAGGCATTCTGGATGAGGGGGCAGACTTTCTGCAAAAGCCCGTAACCATGGCTGCACTCAGCGCCAAGGTACGCGCCATGCTCGACCAATAGCATCAACGCATACCGAAACGATTTTCAGCACACCATAAAAGCATGGCACCGCGATAGAATAGGCATTGCAATCCACACCCCGTACTCTTACAATGTTGGACTATATGTAATCAGTCGTAAAATATAACCACTCATAGAGGATAGTATGACATTTCAGCGTTTCGGAAAATGGTTTTGCCTGATCGCGGCGATCGTGCTCATGACCGATCCGCAAAGCGTGCTAGCAGATGATATCTTTGAAGCAATCCGTGCACGTGATGCCGACCGCGCACTAGCACTCATTCGAGAAGACCCCTCCACACATCTACAAGCCAGAGCTGTCGGTGAAACAACGCCGCTTCATTGGGCCGCGCTGTATGGCCTCCCCGACGTAGCTGCGGCCTTAATTGATAACGAGGCTGACCTGAATGAACCGGCTACAAATGGCAGTACACCACTACACTGGGCCGCCCGCAGAAATCAGAGCAATATTGCAACCCTACTGATCGAAAGCGGAGCAGACCTGGAGCCCAGAACGAGACAAGGTCAAACGCCACTCCATTGGGCTGCTATAGGCGGAGCCGATGATATGATTGCGCTATTAGCGCGTGCTGGGGCGGATGTAAATGCCCCTGCGAACGATGGATCTACCCCCCTGCATTGGGCAGTCCGTGAAGAAACCGATGATGCCATCACAGCCCTTCTCACTGCAGGTGCTGACATCTTTGCCGAAACGGAAGATGGCACGACCCCCATCTTCTGGGTGCAAAGTCCGGAGTACCGTGAGCGATTCGAAACCTTGATTCAACAGCGAGATGCAGCCATAGAATTGCAGCAAGCAGATGCGTTACAAATCACACCCCAAGTAACGCCAGCAGAGACGACCAACGTGACCAAGGAACTGGACGATGGCAGTACCTACATCGGTGAATGGCAAAATGGACAGCCCCATGGAACAGGCAGAATGGTATTCCCGGATGGGGAAACCTATGAAGGCGAATGGCAAAACGGCCTCAGACATGGATTTGGGATACAAACCCTGCCAGATGGCGAATCGTACGAAGGCTTCTGGGAGGCTGGACAACGACACGGACAAGGAGTCTACTCTTTTGCAAACGGGGGCGAACTCAACGGGACCTGGCTGCGTGGACGCCTACAACAAGGTACAGGCACCTATATTTTTGACGATGGCAGTACCTATACCGGTGAATGGCAAAATGGACAATTCTGGGGCAATGGCGTTTTCACGAGACCCGATGGCGAACAGTTTGAGGGTAGATGGCGGGCCAACCGCTTCCTGGGACCGCAAGAGGAGAACGAAGAATCATGACGCATGAGTATGACTTTCACACCATTGAAACACGCTGGCAAAAAAAATGGGAAAAAGAAGACCTATTCAAAGCGGATCCCAATGCCGAAAAACGTTTCTATTGTCTAACCATGTTCCCATACCCCTCCGGGGTCCTGCATATGGGACATGTAATCAACTACACGCTCGGCGATATTATTTCCCGTTATTACCTGCTTCAAGGCTTTAACCTTTTATCACCCATGGGATGGGACAGTTTCGGACTCCCCGCCGAAAATGCCGCCATTCGTACCGGCACACACCCACAGCCCTTTACCGAACAAAATATCGAAAAAATGACGGCACAGATGCAACGGGCAGGATGGGGATATGATTGGACACGCGAGATAGCAACCAGTCATGAAGAGTATTACCGTTGGACCCAATGGCTATTTCTCCAGTTCTATAAACAAGATATGGCCGTTAAGAAAACAGCACCGGTTAACTGGTGCACACCTTGCGGCACCGTTCTCGCCAATGAGCAAGTGCACGAAGGAAAATGTGAACGCTGCGGCACGGAAGTCGAACAAAAAGACATGTCGCAATGGTTCTTTGCCATGAGTCGCTATGCACAGCGCTTACTCGATGGACATGAAAAACTGCGCGGGCATTGGCCCGATGCCGTACTCGCCATGCAGGAAGATTGGATCGGGCGCTCGGAGGGTGCTCGCGTCGACTTCCACGTTGCCGAAACAGGCAAAACAATCTCTGTCTTTACCACCCGCCCTGACACGCTGTTTGGTGTCACATTCATGAGCCTCGCCCCCGAACACCCTCTCGTCGAAAAACTGGTTTCCGGCACCGAACATGAGCAGCGCGTTATGCCCGTGGTGAAAAGCATGCGCCGACAAGGAACCAGCGAAAAAGACATCGCCGAAAGAGAAAAAGTCGGTGTGTGGACAGGGTTTCATGTCACCAACCCGGTCAACGGCGAAAAAGTACCACTATGGGTTGCCAATTTTGCCCTCATGAGCTATGGCACGGGAGCTGTCATGGCGGTACCCGCACATGATCAACGCGATTTCGAATTTGCTCGCAAATACGATCTCCCTATCAAAATCGTTATCACTCCCAATGATTGCGAACTCGACCCAACGACGATGACCGAAGCCTATGTCGATGCCGGCACCATGATACAGTCCGGTCCATTTGATGGACGCAATAATCGCGAAGCCATGCCAGATATTATTACGTGGCTCGAAGAACAATCAGTTGGCAAGAAAACCATCAACTATCGTCTTCGTGACTGGTTAATCAGCCGCCAGCGCTACTGGGGGGCCCCTATCCCCATCATGTATTGTGACGCCTGCGGTATCGTGCCTGTACCCGAAGCAGACCTGCCCGTACGCTTGCCGCACGATGTACATTTCCAAGAGGGCCAAGGAAATCCCCTGGCAACCAGCGAATCCTTCATGAACTGCACCTGTCCGCAATGCGGAGGAAAGGCTAGACGCGAAACCGATACCATGGATACCTTTGTCGATTCTAGCTGGTATTTCCTGCGCTACTGCGATCCGCATAACATGGAAGCGCCTTTTGATCCCACCGTGCTGCAACATTGGATGCCCGTTGATCAATATATCGGTGGCATTGAACATGCAACGATGCATCTTATCTATGCTCGCTTCTTCACCATGGTTCTCCATGATATGGGATTGCTTTCTTTCGAAGAACCATTCAAGCGCCTCTTCTGTCAGGGTATGGTCTGCAAAACCGCCTATTTCTGCCATACGCACAAATGGTTGCCAGAATCAGATGTCGAAGGACAACGCGAAGGCGATAGTATCAAGGACGGAACCTGCAAACATTGCGGGGCATCCGTACGATCCGAAATGACCAAAATCAGCAAATCCAAATATAATGTGGTCGATCCAGACAAAATGTTCGATCGATTCGGGGCGGATACGGTTCGCCTCTATATGGTAAGCGATGCACCGCCAGACAAAATGCAAGTCTGGAGCGAATCCGGCATACACGGAGCATGGCGCTTATTAACACGCCTCTGGACGCTGGTACTGCAACAAATCCCATCGCTTTCTACGCCGGAGACATCAATCCCCACAGAACTGGGAAGTACAGATGTCGCGTTACGCCGCAAAACACACCAATGCGTAGTGCGCGTAACGGAAGCAATCGAAGGCGGCTTCCAATTCAATACGGCCATCGCTCGCTGCAATGAATTGTTAGCGCTATTCAGAAGTACCGCAGATCAAGTCCATCCTACCATTCGCCGGGAAACACTGGAATTCGTCATTCGTGTACTTGCTCCCATCGTGCCACACTTCGCTGAAGAACTCTGGATGCATCTGGGACATCAGAAAAGTATTTTCCGCTGTGGATGGCCACAAGCCGACATGAATGTCGCGAAAGAAGATGAGGTTGAAATGCCCGTACAAATCAACGGAAAGATTCGGGCACGTATGCAGTTCCCAACCGATACCGACCAAGCAACCATTCAGGAAGCTGTTCTCGATTGCCCCGATGTAAAAAAATGGCTGCAAGACAAAACCATTCGCAAAATCATCGTGGTTCCCAACAAACTTGTAAACATCGCCATATCATGAAAAAACTTCGGCAACGCCTTGCCCCTTTAACGAGAGAAGAATTATTGAGTTTGTTGCTGGTGCTGGGAATCATTCTAACTGGAATTGCCGTCCATTTATTGCGTAATTGAGGAGACAACTATCATGCTCGATATCAAGAGAATTCGCGACAAGCCAAAAGAAGTACAGGAAGGATTACGGGCGCGTGGGACCGATCCCTCCATCATTCATGTCATCATCGAACAAGACCGCATACGCCGCGACTTTTTGCAAGATGCAGAATCCCGCAAAAACGAACGTAATCGCCTCTCCAAGGAAATCGGCATGCGTCGCAAACAAGGCGAGGACACATCCCAAACACAAGCAGAGGTGCGGGCCCTAGGCCAGGCGATCGATTCACTGGACGCCAAAATCAAGGTTATTGAACAAGAACAGCACCAGCGCTTGCTCGGAGTCCCCAATATTCCCGCCCCGCATACCCTTCGCGGGAAGGATGCCTCTGATAACCGCGTGGCTCGAACCTGGGGCACGCCACGAAACCTTGACTTCCCGGCCAAAACACATGTCGAGCTCGGCGAAGCATTGGGCATACTCGACTTTACCCGTGCCACGCGCATGACCGGTGCGGGCTTTCCACTACTGCGAGCCGGAGCCGCAAAACTGCAACGCGCGCTCATTCAATTCATGCTCGACCTGCATATCCATGAACATGGATATACCGAACTATTGCCGCCATTCCTCGTCAATACAAAAAGCATGACGGGTACCGGACAGTTGCCCAAAATGCAAGACGACATGTATCACGCTCAAACGGATGACTTGTGGCTCATCCCAACGGCGGAAGTACCTGTCACAAACTACTACCGCGAAGAAATCATCGAGGAGCCACTCCCGATTTACCTGACAGCATACACCCCCTGTTTCCGGCGGGAAGCTGGCGCGGCCGGACGCGGCACGCGCGGACTCATACGCATTCATCAGTTCGACAAAGTGGAAATGGTGAAGTTTGTGGAACCAGAAACATCCTACGAGGAACTCGAATCCCTCACTGCCCAAGCAGAGGATGTACTCCAGCGCCTGGAACTCCCTTATCGCGTCTTGGAGCTATGCACGGGTGATATCAGTTTTGCTGCTGCAAAATGCTACGACCTCGAACTGTGGGCCCCCGGCCAACAGGAATGGCTTGAAGTTTCCTCCTGCAGCAACTTCGAAGACTTTCAGGCACGCCGTGCAGGAATCCGATACCGCGATGCCAACGGAAAACCACAATTTGTGCACACGCTGAATGGATCCGGTGTTGCGTTACCACGCCTCATGGTTGCCATTATGGAAAATGGGCAACAACAAGACGGTTCCATCATCTTACCCAAGGCCATTGTTCCCTACATGGCTGGGCAAGATCGGATTACGGCATGATGCGGTGTGTATTCTTTGATCGGGATGGCATCGTCAACACATCACCCGGCCCAGGTTATGTTGAAACACTGAAGGATTTTCATATCGAGCCAGCCTTTCTGCAAGCTGCAACCATTGCAAGAGATCGTGGCTACGGCATCGCCATCGCAACAAATCAACGCGGTGTCGCCCGCGGTATCATGACACGTCAAACACTCGAAACCATTCATCTCTTCCTCATAGAACAATTGCAGCAAGCCGGCATTTGCCTGCTCGGTATATACTGTTGCACGCATGAGCGTAATACTTGCACGTGCCGAAAACCCCAACCAGGATTACTGCTACAGGCAGCAAAAGAACATGATATCGACCTGCCCAAAAGCTGGATGATCGGAGATAATGAAACCGATATCGAGGCCGGCAGACGTGCCGGATGTCAAACCCTGCTTGTACAAAAGTCTCCTGCAAGCAATACACGCGCTGCGCACATCATTCCAACCATCGAAAAGCTACCCGCCGCACTGAAACATCTACTCTCCCCAGTACAGTAGATTACAGATGTTCCGGTAGCCCCGACAGGAGCAACACAAACAAACTCATGCCATTGAACACTGCATGTATGCAGATCGGAACGAGCAAATTACCGGTGTACATATAAGCAGCTCCTAAGCCAATCCCGAGTACAAACAGGGGAAGTAGCGAAGGAAAATGCCCGTGCACCAGTGCAAATACGAGTGCAGATGCGAATAAGGCAACCCACATGCGGTACTTTTGTAATAAAACCGGTAACAAAATACCTCTAAAAAGCGCTTCTTCAACAATTGGAGCCAGAATAACAGCAATGCCTACCGTCCACCAGCGAAACCAGACTGGTGTTGCTGCATCCGTAAAAGAATCCAGTATGGGCTGAAAAGAGTGCTCCATGCCAGCATGCGTGAATATGACCTGAGAAAGAAAGGCACCAATCACGATAAGCGGTAATAATGTCACATACCATTTTACTGTTTGTACCAAGACATAACGCCACCCGTTGCATCCATCCGCCACCGGAGCAAAACTTTCCTGCATGCTGCGCCCTTCCATATGCATACGCTTGATTACGATGCCCCCTACACATAACTGCAAAACCGTATTCTGCATTGCCACCACCGCATGCAAAATCTGTGGATGGTATTCGCGGTTTTCCAGCCAGAGACCAATCAAGAAGAAAAGCAGCACGAGAAAACTGACACCCACACCAACCAATAACAAGTCATAGCCAGACCAATGGCTTGCACGTAAAGGCATCAGAAAGCGGGGTGCAGGTATGCCCACCTGACAAAACCTACGCACGAGCATCATCCAGATAATCATCCCCGATAGCAACAAACCAAGGACAATACCGCCGCCGACAGCAGCGCCCGGATGTGCTGCATTTGCCAACATCATCCGATCTTACCTGTGTATGTTTGTTTAATCACATAAATAGGCTTGTCTTGCGATTCATGGTATGTACGGATTTGGATTTCAGCTAGTAATCCCATACTAATGAATTGTATACAGAATAAAATCAGCATGAAGGGCGCAACCACCCACATAGGACGCTTGGACAATTCTACGAGGTACGCAGCCAATGGGTTCTCATGAAAAAAATAGACGATATTGCCTAACGTCAGCAACCCGAGTATGCCCGCACCCGGAATTCCAAAGAATGCTCCCACTTTCCCAAACATCTGGATCGGATGCGTGCTGTAACGCAAAAGAAACTTCACCGTCATTAAGTCTAATACAACACGGAAAGTCCGGGATATTCCATATTTTGAGGTTCCAAACTGCCGGGCTCTATGATTCACAGGAACCTCAACCACATCGGCACCAATCCAACTCGCCAAGGCAGGAATAAAACGATGCATCTCCCCATAGAGATGCAGACGATCTACAACCTCACGCCGATAGGCTTTCAAGGTACAACCATAATCATGTAAAGCAACCCCTGTGATCTTACTGATCAACCCATTGGCCAACATGGAAGGTAAGCGTCGATTGATGAAAGGATCTTTACGGTACTTGCGCCATCCACTGACCACATCTGCACCATCATCAAACTTTTCCAGTAAGAGCCCTATATCGTCAGGATCATTCTGTAGATCTGCATCAATCGTGATGACAACCTTTCCTTCGGCAGCATGAAACCCCGCGCTCATAGCTGCCGTTTGACCAAAATTTCTACGCAATTGTAAAACACGAATATGCGGATAACGATCAGCATTGGCACAAAGCTTTTCCCATGTACGGTCCTTACTGCCGTCATCTACCAATACAATTTCATAACTCCGCCCTAACCTTTCTAGCGACGTATGCAATGCCTCACATAAGGCATCTACACTTTCTTCCTCATTGTAAACCGGCGCAATCACGGAAACCTCAACCATGATATTCCTTTCCATGCTTATGGATCCTTTGCTGTCCTCTTGTTGCTCAAGCATTTAATCCATGCATACTGGCAAAGCTAACCGCACGCAACAAGCCGAAACAGTCCCTCCATCCTGTCATTTTTTGCCCCGCAGCAAACACCAGATGCGAAACTTCAAGCGTTGCCACCATGACACGTTACGCTGCATGTTTGCACCGCCTCGCATGACTGGTTCACGCTTTTGCCTAGATCGCATATAATCTCGATCCGCTAATCCCATTACATCATTCCTTTCTCTCTCATATATTATCCACTTGCACCCTCGATTACAATCGGTCTATCGTAGTTGCTGTTGTATAAAAAAGAAACGAATAGCATATCACCCGAAAAAAACATAGATCACCATGCAAGATTCCTCTTCTTCACTAAACAAGATCATAATGAACAGAATTGTGAAGCATACCCTGTACACACTTCTCGCGCTATTCGTGCTTTTGTCTGGCATTGCAATCTACCGGGCCTGGGTCGTAATTACGCACCTGCAAAAGGCTAGCGACTATGAACCGTTCAATTTGGCACTTACCGCTGCCTGGAGCCCACATTACCCTCCACTCTATCGCATGTTTCAAGACCTGAACCTCGACGATGCCATACATGTATCGCGCCCCCCCGCAATGGAACGGCTTATCATGTCCGTCCCCAATATGCTGGTAAATTTCGGACTACGGCGCACCACGAACATCTGGCATCCAAACCCTCCACTTGATGAACCCACAACAACTACCCAGTCTCCCTCTCCTCCACCCGAAACACAGGAATCAAGACCACCCACCACAACACCTTCTCCTCCTGATATGAATATCTGGGAAGATGCAACCGCAGAAATACACATGCAAGCAGAACCGGATACGGCAACGGATGATGCCGACTTTGATCCAGATGCCAAATGGGCCACCGTAACGGCTCCCGCAGCCCCCATTTATAGTACCGACGGACAGAGGCAAGACCGCATTCTGCCGGGTAGCGTATTTGAAATACGAGATCAACGCACAGCACAAAATGGTATCGTATATGTTGGAGATGTACACACCCCTGAAGGACAATTCGAAAATATTGTGATACGGGAACAAGACCTGCAACTGTATCGAGGCAAAAACCTGCGAGAAACCACCCGCGCAGAACGCGAACGCGCTTCCGAAAAAGCACGCATTCAAGGGGCAATCACCGCACGCAAACAGGAAATCGAAACCGAGCATGAAAACCAAAACCCCTATCAAGAACGCTATGTTACATCATTGCGCAGATACCAAAGGCTACGCGAAGAAGCACGTTTTCTGCGCCCGATCTATGAGGAGAGCAGCGGCACCCAGCGCGTCAATACGGGCAGCCGATTGCGCGAAATTCGACAAGAACTGCAAACGCTAACTCCGAGCATTCGCGAACTACAACAACGCCGCGATATATGGCGGGAAAACAACGAGATCGGCACCGCGCCAGACCCCGAGCAAGACCCACAAGTTATGGCCTTACGGCGAGAATTAGCCGCGCTGGAAAACAACGAAAACGACTGAACCAACACATGCGCGGCCAACGCCATATCAAGGATGAGCTTTGCGGTATAGATATAAATCTGTCGCTGCCTGACCAAATCCCTCAATCCTATCAATCAGCACAAAACGCTCTTCAATGATGCCGAGCAACGCTCCCCGGACAGAGGTGGGGGTTGGGATAATGCCGGGAGCCTCAATCGCAAACCCATACCCGCTACATGCAGCCCACTCTGCGTCTGCCTCGCTTACAATATCACGAGCGAGAGAGACATTCAAAACCCTAAAACGAATCGCATCCTCATCTGATAAGCCCCAGAAATTAGCAAAAGGGCCTAGTTCCATCCCGCGCGGAACGCGATAGCCAGACTCTACCGCAAGATAGAGATCCTGTGTAATAACCTTGCCATCAACCTCGGAGCGCCTTTGTCCCTCACGCATGATCCGCCCGACTTCCCGTAACTGCCCCAAAGAGGACTGCTCTCGAATCGGCCACCATATCAAATCACGCGGCCCTATCAACCAACCCTGCAACATCCCACCCGATAAACCAAAACATAACAAAACAACGATCAACCCCGCCGCCCAGCGCAGACGTACAGTCTCGGGCATATGCCAACCCTCCACAAACCGGCCCAACGGTAGCGACAATGCAATCATACCCAACGGCATCACAAATACCTGATAATCATCATAAGGAAAAACGGATAGTACATGTAACAACGTCACAACGACAAACCCCACCCCAATGGGTACATGCAACGGGCGATCATCAGCTACCACGGCAAGCGACTTTGCGCTACGCCAAATCATCTCCCAAGGCATCAGGAGCGCCGCTACAAACAAGGGCCAATAGGCCTGCATAAGACGAAGAACAAATCCCGCTTTATAAACCAAGAGGGAGAATAGAGAATCGACTTCACGGCCCGTGTGGTAAGCAAATAACCCAAAATAGAGCCCATCCGAAGACAAGACCCAAAAGGGAACAAATACCGCAAGTACCCCCATCGTGCCGCCAACCAACATACCCAACAACCAAACCCCCAGCAGACGAGGTCGTTGCAAACGGATCCAGTGCACGAGAACCGGAAGCCAGCATGCGGGCAACAGAAAAGCTGCCGAAAGACGTACACCCGCGGCAAAAGCCAATAACATGCCCCCTAACCATGAAAAGCAAAGAATGCGTTTACGCGACGATGTTTGCGATTGCTCCGCTGTTGCGCCCAGAGCTTGCTCCAGGAACATCATGCCCGCAAGCATAAGAACAGCCGTCAACGCATAGGTTTTCACGATTGTCGTGAAATATACATGATACAAATTCAACCCCCAAAATCCCAACACGAAAATGGAAGGCCAAAAGGGATGCTGGGCATTTCGCCTTGCAAGGATGCGCGTGAAGAAAACGGCCAGCCCCAATGCAAACCAAGCCAATATAACCGTAAATAGGCGCCCGCCCAGAAGACCTTGCCAGTTCAATAAGGGAGCAGCCGCAGCATATACATAAGCCATCAGGGGGCCTTGCGTAAAAGCAAAATCACGGTAAGGAACATATCCCGCTGCAACCATACGGCCGGCATACAGATACCAGCCCTCATCTTGATTCAACGTACCCCACCATAAGCTGAATCCATAGAACAGCAAAATCCCCGGAATAAGCATACACCACAAGGCACATCGCCCCCAAAACCCTTCCGGACGCGATACAAGACAACGACCCCTATCGTACCTACTTTGCATATATTTTAGGACCCGGGATGAACGGCAACATCTCCAGCCAGACACATAGGACAAACGTCTGGCTCCCAAACCTCTGGCGCCATTTTGAGTAAACGCACCATGGGAACATCAAAACGCGCTGCGCCAGCGCTACGATCGACCAATACGGCCACAGCTGACACTGTGCCACCACCAGCTACTACCAAATCAATGGTTTCCTGCACACGCCCACCTCTCGTGACAACATCCTCAGCCACAAGATATCGCTTACCGGGTTCAATCTCGAAGCGCCGCATAGCCAAGGTCTGCCCCTCTTTCTCCGCAAATACCGACATGACGCCCAATGCACGTGCCATTTCATGCCCGACAACGATACCGCCCAACGCGGGTGCAATGACCGCATCCACAGACCCCAAATGCATGGCTGCAATCTTTGCTCGTAAAGCACGACATAATTGCTCTGCTATATCGGGAAAACGCAATGCCATCGCACACTGAAAAAAACGATTACTGTGTAAACCAGAACGCAAAACAAAATGACCGGAAAGCAACGCTCCACTTCGCGCCAAGGCAGCTTCTATTTCTTCCGCACCCCAAACGTTTTGATCAACCATACCCATGCTCCTTACTGATCTAATGATAAATTACGCCGTATATATGTAGGTATATCCAAGTCTTCCCCATCTAAAATGGTTGCTTTTGTCCGACCGAACCGCCCTTGATTCGGTGCGGTAGCACCCTCCAATTTCAGCTCTTCCTGCGCAACACGATTCGCATTACTACGCTTTGCTTTCGGCTTGCGTGAAGAACCACTGGCCTCACGAACAGTAGGCGTGACCTTACGCCGCATCTCTGCAGTAAATACCGCCAAGAACAAACGGTCCCGCCAACTCTCATGCAAAACAACCCCTGCACGAAAAACACCGCTGTCTGCCATGCCTTCCTGCAGAGGAACCAATACATCCGAAATCTCTGGTAATAGCAAATCACGACTTGCGCATAGACAAGCCAACGCCCCGCCCCCAGTACGCAGACGTTTCTTCACATCGGGAAACTGCTCCAACAGGGATGCAAGCGTATCTGTGGCACGACTCGATCCTGTCGCCATACCAAACGCAAACTGGCATGCTGTACCGCTGAGCAAATGCAAAGCCCGCAAGTCCCCCTGATCCAAGGCAAGCAAGGAAGGCATGGCCACGATTTGCCACAAACTGCATACGCCCGCAGCAAGCCCCTCCAACCCATACGCCATGGCTTTTTCTATCTGCTTATCATCACCGCCATGCACAGCATCATTTGCGACCGTAGCCACAAAATCAGCAAGTGGCACGATCGCGCGTAGACCGTCTTCGGCGATACGTTGTCGTCCCTCTCCTTCAAAAGCAAACGGCATGGTTAACATAACAGCAGTAAAAACACCCGCTCCTTTTGCGGCTTGCAACAAAACCGGTAGACCCCCCGTTGCTGTCCCCCCACCCAGTCCGGCGACAAGAATCAAGGCCTGACAGTCCGAAATCAACCCGCGAACCATTTCTATATCTTTTTCCAAGGCTTTGCGCCCTAGCTCCACAGAGCCTCCACTGCCACCACCAGAAACAGACTCCTCACCCAGTGGAATACGTGTCTGCACACGGCAACGATCCAAAACGGATCGATGCGTATGCAAGGCTGCAAACGTTGCACCATGCACGCCACTGCCACCAATACGGTCCACAACGCGACACCCCGCAGTCCCCAGACCCGCAACACATACCTGTGTGAAGGCCCCGGCGCCCGTCTTGCGCATTAACCTAAATAGCTGCGTCGAACTCAAAAGCCCTACCTCTCTCCCTCCTGAATGAACCCTTCGCTATCGCCCTAATAAATGTCGAACCACATTGCTTAAAAAGGAAGAATCTTTACCGCCTTCCTGCAATTGCATCCGCAACGTATACTCAACCAAACCATAACTTACTGCGTATTCTGGACCTGTAATCGCACAACTTCCCCCCATACGAGCATCTCCCCCCAAACGCCCGACGCGACAGGCAACGCCAAAGATCTGCCGGCCAAGCTCTTCGATACCCCGCATGTAAGCGCCACCACCCGTCAGCACAACCCCACTACCAGCACGCGCCAATACATCATCACCAGCGAGGCGCCGCTTGACTTTTAGCAAGGTCTCCTCCATGCGCGCATGAATAACGGTGTGCAAAGCTCGCGACTTGATGGTACCCCCCTGATAACCAACCTCCGGTTGCAAGTAAATCTCAGGAGCAGCATCCAAAACCGAAAATTGCGCCATACCATGTTCTCGCTTCACTTGTTCAGCGCGGGACTGCGGTAACCCAAACGCATGCACAATATCATTCGTAACATGATCCCCACCAACACCAAGTGATCCCCCACAGCAAATCACACCATCTCCATAGGCAATGTAATCCGTCGTGCCAGCACCAAGGTCTATCACCACAACACCATTACGTTTTTGCTCAGGACTTAATACACCGAGTGCCGATGCCAATCCCCCAAATACGATGTCTTTTACATCCACCTGGGACTTCTCGACTGCACGTTCCAACGTTCCGATGTGCGTATGCGAACCATGAAAACCCAGAACGGTCAGCGCTAATTTATGCCCTACCATGCCAACCGGATTCACAACCCCATCATTATCATCAACCGTGTAAAGCTGATTGATCGTATGTAGCATGTCACGGTCATCACCTAAGGGAACCGTGCGCGCAAGCTCCATCACATCCTCAACGTCATCTTCCGTCACCGTTTTGCCCTCTCCACGCACAGGCGTCACCCCCGGATACACATTCCCGCGTATGTGCCCGCCCGATAGAGCCACGACAACTTCATGAACCGCCACATCACTCATTCGTTCTGCTTCAGCAAGCGCACGACGAATGCAGGGCACCGCTACCTCCATATTTATAATCTCGCTTTTGCGAACGCCTGCCGAGGAAGATTCTCCTTTGCCCAACACGGCAATCGTGTGGTCATCCTGCATATCTCCAACTAAAGCAACAACTTTAGAGGTTCCAATTTCCAGACCTACTACAGGATCCATAGACCGCTCCTACTCATCACGCACAAATATTCTTCCAGGTATCGTCGCATCAAACAATGTGCGACCACTACGATCCTGCTGCGCCACTTGTCGCAACCGACGAAGCCGCTGAACAAGATCATGACGAGATACATCGGTATTCTCCCCCATATCCAACCACGATAACCGCGCCTCTTTGATGCCATCCGCCGTCAATACATGAATCAGCAAATATTCTGGATGCCGTACATCCACCCCCATAATGCGCAACCCCACGCGCGGATCATCACTTACATCCAGTACTTCCAACGCAGCAGAAAGCATGCCGAACACCGTTTCTCCCGGAGACCAAGCCGTATCACCCTGCTCAATAATTACCGGTAAGCGATGTAATCCCTGCCGAATCCGGAAAACAAATCCTTCCCGATCCACCACCAAGGTGCCTCGTTGCCCCAAACGTGCCAATGGCTCACGCTCCCACACCGCAAAAGACAACTTATCTGGCAAAATGCGTTCCACTTGTACCGCCCGCACCAAAGGATTACGCTCCAGATATAAATCGGCCAATTCTCGAATCTGGAACGAAAACAAATTGGCACCAGGCGCAACCCCCACATATTGCAAATACTCGAGTATCATCGTTTCCGTTTTAATAGAACCGGGCTGCACGTCTATCTCGCTAATTTCAAAACGCGGATTCTCCGAGAACAGCGCACTGCCCACCAACAAAACACCAGCATAAAGCACCGCACCAGCCACAATCAAAGCAACAACGGCCAGCAAGACACCAGCCCAAAGGGGATGCTCTTGCCGCCGACGCTTCTTCCCGCCACGAGCTTGTAATCTGACATTCCCCTGCGATTTGCGATATTGATTCCGGATCGCATGTTTACGGGATGATTTAGGCATGCATCGCCTCCTGTTCATATCCCATGCCAGCCGTTTCCATAATACGACCACATAATTGCGTAAACGAAATCCCGGCAGCCGCCGCAGCCTTGGGCAACAAACTGGTTTCCGTTAACCCCGGAATCGTATTCACCTCTAAAACCATAGCCTCTCCATCCGGAGACAAACGAAAATCCACTCGCCCAAAACCAGAGCATCCTAACGCAGTAAAAGCCTCTAACGCAACCTTCTGCAAATGCTTTGCTTCCTGCCCCGAGATGGCCGCCGGCACATCATAGCGTGTCTGGCCAGTCGTGTATTTGGCTCCAAAACCATACCACCCCTCCGGCGCAACAATTTCCACCACCGGCAACGGCATACCACCCAAAATACCAACTGTCAGCTCGCGCCCCGGTACATATGTCTCAACCATCACACGCGAATCATATTGCAAGGCATCGCCTACAGCAGCATCCCAATCCGCTGCAGATCGTACCAGATGTACCCCGATGCTGGACCCCTGCGAAACAGGCTTCACCACCAACGGAAAGTCCGAAGGAGATGGCCCCGGCTTCGTCACAACATGAAAAGCGGCTGTTGGAATACCCTGGCGCATCCAACAGGCCTTCGAGGCAGCCTTATCCATGGCTAAACGGCTCGAATCAACGCCTGAACCCGTAAAAGGAATGCCACGCTGCATTAAAGCTTGCTGAATCGTCCCGTCCTCTCCAAAGGTCCCATGTAGCGCAAGAAATACGGCTTCTATCCCCGGCGGAATCGCCAGCACGGTTTGTTGCAACTCTATCGGTGTGACCGTATAACCACAGGCCCGTAAACCGGTAACGGCCGCTGCGCCACTACGCAAGGATATGTCCCGCTCGGCAGACACCCCTCCCATCAAAACGGCAACATGCTCAAATCGACGATCCAGACCCATAATATTTCCCCGAACCACAACACAATCGTACCCAATGTCCCTGCATAAGAAAAAAGGATGATACCAATTTATTCATGCGTATTCAAATGAGGAATCACTTGAGCCAGCATTCTACCCACTCTTTCAACATCCCCCGCCCCAATAACCAAAATCAAGTCGCCTGCTCGCATCTCTTCCGCCATGAATGTGGCAGCTTGCTCAAGATTCTCTGCTACTATGGCATCACAAACCCCATCTTCAATAGCAAATTGATGTTGCAAATCTTTTACTGACGCCCCGGGAATGGGTTTTTCGGACGCACCATAGACTGGGGCAAGCACAACCTGATCCACTCCCCAAAAGGCTGCGGGAAACGCACGTAACAGCGCACGGGTTCGCGTATAGCGATGCGGCTGAAACACGACCAAGATGCGGCCAGCGTGCAATTCACGCGCCATCTGAATAACAGCCCTGATTTCAACAGGATGATGCGCATAATCCGTCACCACCTGAATCCCGCAACTATCCGCAACCACTTCGAAACGACGCGCAGGTAAAGACAAGGAACCAATATTGGGCCGCCATACCCTTTCGGGTATCTCCATTACAAAACATACGGCCAGCGCACCCAGCAAATTCAAGGCATTGTGCTTACCGGGCAACGTGTCAGGCAATGCAATCTGCTCCACATGCCCATCTGGATAAGATACAGTCAATGCACGCCTGCCAGACCAGACCCCACGGACAGCCGCTTCCCTGGAAAAACCATACCCTACCGTATGGCGCCCACAGGCAAGACCAAGCGCCGTTGCACGCGCATCATCAGCACAATACACTACGCAATCTCGTGCCTGTCCCATAAAGGCCTGAAAACAAGACTCAAAATCCGCAACCGAATCAAAATGCTCCATATGATCAAAATCTACATTGGTGACCAACGCAACATCGGCAACATAATGCGCCAAGGTTCCGTCACTTTCATCGGCCTCCACAACCAAGGGACCAGTCCCATCGCCTCCGGGCATGGAGTATGGCGCACTAACACCACCAATACACCAGGCAGGCTGTAATGGCTCTATCAACTGCGCAAGCAACGTGGAAGTCGTCGTCTTGCCATGCGTGCCGGCAACAGCAACCGATCGCGAAGATGCGCGCACCAAAGCAGGCAAAACCTCTCCACGCCGCACAATCGCAAGACCACGCGCCAAAGCATGTTGCAAATCGGGTTGTTCCATCCGGACGGCAGCCGAACGAATAACCCAGGCAACCGGATCTCGCGTTTGCTCCATAGCATGCCCCGTATCCACATGAATGCCCACCGCTCGCAACCCCTCGGCAAAAGGCCCCGGATGCAAATCACAGCCTGAAACCCGAATCCCCTTGGACTGTAATAAAAGAGCCAAGCCCGCCATGCCCACACCACCAATCCCAGACATATGCACCGAAGCCCTCGACGCAATCAAGTCCTGCACGGTCGCAATAACATTCCCGTCACGCATAGACACCTCGACACCCTAAAATAAAACCTCCGGCGATGGATCTACATCCAGTTTCGCTACATCCGAAACGACACATGCAGCTCCTAGACCTGCAACCGCAGCAATCATAGTAGCATTATCCCCGCAGTACATATGCGGTGTCAGCAAAAGCGGCACCTTCCGCTTCGCGCAAAGCGCTTGCAATACCGTCCGCAACCGTCCATTCATCGAGACCCCGCCACCAACGGTCAACGCCTTTGCCTCAGTCGTATCCAATGCATACGTCACACGCTTCACCAAAGCATCCACGATCGCCTCTTGATAGCTCGCTGCGATGGCTGCCAATCTCGTCGTGTCGCCAGCCGCAAGCGGATGCTCCGCCAAATAATAGCGCAATGCTGTTTTCACTCCGCTGAAACTAAAGCAACAGCGCGCATCCAATACACCCGTTAGACGGGACCCCGCCTTGACTACACCACGTGGGAAACGAATCGCCTGCTTGTCCCCTTCTCGTGCCAAATCATCGATGCGATGCCCGCCCGGATAACCCAGTCCCATCAAAGTGGCACCTTTATCAAATGCTTCTCCCGCCGCATCATCTACCGTTGTCCCCAACAACTGATACATGCCCGGTCCCTTCACCTGCACAAGACAGGTATGCCCGCCGGAAACCACCAGCGACAAAAAGGGATACAGCGATCCAGGAGACGGAGCAGCACTGTCCAGAAAAGCTGAAAACACATGACCATGCAGATGATTGACAGCAAATAACGGCACGCCTAAACGCGCAGATAACCCTTGCGCTGCAGCCACACCCGTCAACAATGCCCCCGCCAAACCAGGCCCATACGTCACCGCGATGGCATCAAGCGCCGACCATCCATCACCGCTTTCCACAAGGGCCTGATCCAATACCAGAGGTAACGCCTTGACATGCTCGCGACAGGCTAATTCCGGCACCACCCCCCCAAACGGCCCGTGTGCATCAATCTGACTCGAGACCACGTGCGAACAAACCTGCAGGGGAGCATCCAAGACGGATGCCGCTGTTTCATCACAAGATGTTTCGATTGCCAGAATTCTCATGGCTTTTTCTGGAGAATCAACAAGGCCTCCAGCAAATCCTGGGCGCGTTGTAGTTGCCGATCCTCTACATCTGCATACTCCGCCACCACATCATCCGGATAATTCTCCGGCGATTCCAAATGCGAACGACGCATCTGCACGCGACGCCACTCCTCACGCTCTAACGGAATTTCGATATCAGGATGAATGCCAATATCCTGTATCTGCCGGCCATTCGGCGTAACATACTGGGCTGTCGTCAACCGGATTGCAGCATCGCCATCCGCCTGCCCCATACGAAGCACCGTTTGTACCGAGGCCTTGCCGTATGTCTTCTCCCCGATCAAGATCCCGCGACCGTGGTCCTGAATGGCGCCAGCCACAATTTCAGAACCACTCGCACTGCCCCGGTTGACCATAACCACCAACGGCATATCGACAAAAACGCTACTCTCTGCACCAAAAGTCAAATTGCGGTTCGCGCCTTCCCGTCCACGTGTAGAAACAACCGTAAGCCCTTCCTCCAAAAAGATACCCGCCGTGCGAATGGCCTGCTGCAATAACCCCCCGGGATTGCTGCGCAAATCCAATATCAAAGCCTCCATACCCTGTCGCTCCAGATCTTCCAATGCTTCTCGAAAAGACGCGGCCGTTTGAGAGTCAAACTGTGTTATCCGCACATACCCAATGCCATTACCCAGAATGCGTGCCCCCTTCACACTGGTAACCGCAATCCGCTCCCGGATCATTTCAATATCTTCCTCTTCAGTCGCATCGCGCCCCATAATCGTCAATCGCACCGAGGTTCCTTCCTCCCCTCGCAACAACTTGACGGCCTCCCGCAAGGCGATACCGGATGTACTCTCCCCGTCGATCGACAAGATCCGGTCTCCGGACTGAACCCCCGCACGAAAGGCTGGCGTCCCCTCAATCGGAGCAATCACTGTCAGCGTATTATCGCGAATACCAATCTGAATTCCAATCCCTCCATAAGATCCACTCGCCTCATCGAGCAAATTCTGGTACTCTTCCTGATCCAGAAAGGCACTATGTGGATCCAGTTCCCCCAGCATCCCGCGAATAGCACCCTGCAACAAATCCTCATAAGAAAGCTCATCAACATAATGCTTCCGCACCTGTAGCAAAACTTGGGCTAGTAATTCCATTTTCTGAAACGCTTCCTCATGAACAACCCCAAGAGGAAGTTCTTCCTCTGCTCGCAAAGGAGCCCCATACAAGCCCCCCGCAACCAGCAGGAGCAAATAAAATATGCGCACTTTCACATCTACCTCCCGTAACATTTTATGTCAAAGCGTCCATTCTACACATTCTCACACGAAAGGAAAACGCAATAAATATTCGACACAGCAAGGCTCGTGATGCCGAGCATACCGCCTTCAGACGGCCCCATAGAGAGAAATGCGCGTTAGCAAGTGCCCGCGGCCGCCCCAGATCGGGATCGCCCGCTATCGTTGACCGAATGTAGGGTAAGCACATGCTGTTGGTGTAAAAGCAAAACCACAACATATTGTGTTGCAAACTGAAGTTACAACCTAGTAAGGGCACTTGGGCTGCCAAGATGATGCAGAGGAGAAACTTGAGAATTGAATGTCCAATATCCAACAAGGTTGTTACACTAAATATGCTATATCTTTCGTAAGGCATTATCAATACGATCTTTATGTTTCGAAG
>PXBF01000172.1 GCA_003567005.1 PVC group bacterium | reverse complement strand
CCGAGGTTGGCAAGCGGTTCTGCCGCTCGCTGCGGTTTGTGGACAAGCTGGCAGCACAGGGCGTGCTGCAGCGGGTAACCATGCCGGGACGGGTACGTGCCTGTGGGTTCCGCGAGGACGAAGTGAACCGGATTCTTACAGGGGAGGTGCTGTGATGGTTGCCTCTCTCAACAAAAAGAATCTGTTCATAGGCTCTAGCGGCTCCTGCTGTTTCAAACTGGCCGGGGGGCAGGAGCTTCTCGTCGAGATGGAAGACAGGACGATCATAGAAGAACTGACAAGGCGCGGTTTGTGGGATCATGTCAAGGGACACGCCAAAATCGGCACGAGCTTTGCCCTGCCGGATGGGCGCTATGATAGTGCAGACGTGTTTGTCTGGTTTGGGAATCAGCAGGACGGGGGGTTTGTCTGGTTTTCGATTCCTGGTACGGACATACAGTCGGACGTTGCGCAAGGCCTCATCCACTATCTGTCTGCAGCCTTGTTCACCCCGGGATGCAGAGGACGCTGGGAGGAGGTGCAACATGTTTGAGATGCCTGAAACATTCGTGGGCCGGACACCATTAGAAATTCTCATGGCAGAGCATTGTCCTACGATAATGGCTGAAGTCGAAAGAGAAATAGCCAAGATCGAACAATTACCGGTCATGAAGAAACTCAGCGAACTGGCAACGCCTGTTTACGGTAATGATCCCAGCGAGCTGATTGCAATGCGGTTCCTCTACAAGGCAGCAGTGGCCCTGCTGCTGGGGCCAACCGGCATTGGTAAGTCGTCGTTTGTGCTGCAACTTGCCATTCACCTGGCAGTCGGGCGTGCCCTGTTCGGTATCGAGCCGGGAGCTTTCTACCGCCGAATTGGCATGCGGGTGCTCTTGGTACAAGCCGAGAATGACGAGGGCGATCTGGCCGAAATGCGCGACGGCATACTGAAAGGCTGCGAAAACCTGACTGAAGCGGAAAAGGCAGAAGCCATGACCAGAATCAAGATCGTCACGATATGCGATCGTAGCGCGGAACGTTTTACCGAAATGCTGGATGTCCTTCTTGAGAAGGAAGGCCCGTTCGATATTGTTATCGTAGATCCTGCATTTGCATACCTCGGCGGCGACACCAACAGTCAGAAGGCTGTCAGCCATTTCATGCGTGAATTGATCAATCCCCTGCTCCACAAGCATAACGTAGGCATGCTTCTTTGCCACCATACGAACAAGCCGTTACGCGGCAAGGAGAAGGATGGTTGGGCGGCAGGTGATTTTGCCTATCTCGGTGCGGGGTCGGCAGAGTGGGTCAATCCTGCACGTGCAGCACTGGCAATAAGATCAATAGGCAGTGATCGCATCTTCGAGCTTCGCGCCGCCAAGCGGGGGCGCAGGCTCGGCTGGAAAGATGCCGATGGGGAGTCAACCAACGTCCAGCACATCGCACATCACGACGAACCAGGCGTGATCTGCTGGCGACAGGCAACCGAAGAAGAGCTCGAGGCCCTCAAGGCTGCGGAGCCCAGCAAAGGTCGACCACGAAAATTCGACCTTCTGGATGTGTTGCATTGCCTCAATTGCTGTCCGGGACAAAACCAATCGTACTATCAGCGCAAGATCTCTGATCGGTTGGGATGCTCAACGGCAGCCATACAACAAGCACTGGCTACGTGCATCGATGACGGCCTTCTCGAACGGACAAAGATAGGCGTAAGTAACCGCTATATTCTGACGGGAAAGGCCCGTGATCTGATCGCAAAATCGCCTTCGGTCATCAACTGGACAGATACAGAATATAGAAATGCCGAAAAGGAATAACTATAAATACACAAACACTTAATCATGAAGTATATGCGTATTTATAATGCCGTGTGTTTATAGAAATAGGAATGCGTCGTTTATAGTTTATAGAAAATGCTCCCCTAAAGGGGGGAGCATATTTCTATAAACAAAACGATATAACGGGGCGCGCAAAACTGGATGGAGGAAGATGCAAAGCGAGGGCGTTTATCCCCACTGGATAAATCGGCATTTTACGCTAATTAACAGGGGCAAATATCGCAGAATCATCTGATACGGAGGCAGTAACGGCACAGCACCTGAGCGCGCAAACCAAACACTAATCGCTGCATATCAATACTTTACGAACTGCTGCCCGCATTAAGGTGCAGGGAATTACAGAGCTTTCCGCTACACCCACCGGTTCGCCCCCGCCCCTGGGGTGACCGTGGCGGGTCTGGTGGGGTGCGCGGAGCTCCGGTGCCGAGGACGTTTTCGGGGTGGTGGCGTTGGGGTTTCATCGAGCGGGTTTGGTGAGCCGTTCGCTTTGAGCGCGCGCTGTGGGGGGTTAAAGGGGGCCAAAGCCCCCTTTCCGCTGCCGCACGAGCGTCCCCTGCGCGCGAGGCGAACAGCGAGTGCGGCAAGGCTCGTGGGCGGAGGGGGGTGAAGCGACGCGAGGGGGGCGGGGGACGTGGGCGCCCCCCTTTCATCAACGAGGTGCGATAGCACACCACAGGACCGGGCGGATGGATCGAGGGGATATGTTTGGTTTGCGGGTAATGATCTACCCAGCGCGGCCCCGGTCCCCTGCCCCCTGGGGGGATTGGGGGGCTAAGCCGGCGATTTAACAGAATGCTCCCACATTATGCGACGTTTCTGGAACGTAGTGGAAGACACGTTGCATAATGTGCATTCTGTGGAATCGCTGGCGCGGGGATTAAAAGGGGCCAAGTCCCCTTTCCTTATGGGGCGGAGGAACTGGAAGAGGGAGCGTGCAAGCAGCTGGCGTGACAAGTTTCGCTGTGAAGGAGGCACGACGAAACAGCGTAACTTGGCACGACAGGTGCGGACTAAGCTCTCTCTGGAAGTTCCGGAGGGGGTCGTCAGCGAGCGTTTCGATCCACCACAAAGGTGCGCCGAGGTCTGAGCGGTGCTGCTGGAGAGAGTTCACGAACGCAGGCAGTTCCGCTCAGACCTTGGCGCGGGCATAGGCGGTACGTGGGTTGATATTGGGGAGTCCGCAGAATGTGCTTAGCACGCCCTGCGGTTGGCGGTGGATGAGGGGGCAAGGGCTGTGTGGGCGTTGGCGGTCCCGTGCTCTGGGGATCTGTATTCAGTCCCCAGAGAACGGGATGCTTGCCT
>PXBF01000162.1 GCA_003567005.1 PVC group bacterium | reverse complement strand
GGCGGGAGCAACACCCCGATACCGAATCCGCTGAGACATCGCTGGAGAGTGCGCTTTCTAATGCCCGCGGCAACTGGGCTGGGAAGAGGAAATTTGTGGAGCCGGCAATCCTTGATCCCAAAGGATTACCGTCACTTCCTTCAGGTTGGATCTGGACGGGCGTTGAACAAATCGGCGAAGTGAAGCTGGGGCGGCAACGAAGCCCGAAACAAATGACTGGGGAACACATTCGCCCTTATCTCCGTGTCGCGAACGTCTACGAAGACCGGATCGACACGAGCGATGTCAACGAGATGAATTTCACGCCCGATGAGTACAAAATTTACCAACTCAAGTATGGCGATATTCTCCTAAACGAGGGGCAGAGTCTTGAGTGGGTTGGACGCCCCGCAATGTATCGCGATGAGATCGAAGGGTGTTGCTTCCAAAACACCTTGGTTCGGTATCGCGCTCATGAATCGGTCCTACCTCTCTACGCTTTAACGGTTTTTCGTTCCTACCTTCACCGGGGTCGATTTCAGAAGATCGCGAAGTGGACCAACAACATCGCCCACCTAGGAGCAGGAAGGTTTAAACAAATTGAATTCCCGCTCCCACCCCTCGCCGAACAACGCCAAATCGTCGCCGACGTCGAAGCCCGCAACACCGCGATCGACCACCTCGATGCCGAACTCGACCGCCAGATCACCCGCTCCAAACGCCTTCGGCAGTCCACTCTCGTGAGTGCATTTGCCGGGCGCCTCTAATCACATTCAGCGATGGATTCTGAACAGTTCAAACTCCCTTTTGAAGCAGACCCAGAGCCTCACCAAGAGGTGCTGGAGTTCGAGGATCCGCTCTTCTATCAGAACGACAACACGCCCATCGGTTGGCTCCGGCACCTCGCCCTCGAAAAGGGCGACTGGAAGTTCGCCGCTACCCACAAAACGGGCGACACATTCACTCTCACGCATTCGACAGGGCTTTCCTTTGACGCGGAACTGAAGGAAGGAAAAGGCCAACAAAAAGGAACTTACTCGATCCGAGGGTGCGTCACACGAGCCAAGGGCACGAAGCATTCGTTTTTTGAAGGGGTCAACCTTCACGGATCTGGCAAGGGAGATTGGAAGCTTCGTCCTGCTCAGCTTGGCGCAGTTCACTTGCTTCTAGCTCACTGGTCATTATCAACCGAACCAGCCACGGTGGTTCTGCCGACCGGCACGGGCAAGACCGAGACCATGCTCGTGACGACTCTTGTCGATCATGCTACTCGCACTCTGGTCATTGTGCCCACCAGAGACCTCAAAGATCAGATTGCCGAAAAATTCATGAGCTGGGGCATGCTGCGAAGGCTCGGAGTGCTACCTAACGAGGCACCTAATCCCAAGGTCCTCGTTCTCAAGAAAACGATCACAGATTCCTCGCACTTGGAATACATAAACTCCGCCGACGTGGTGGTTGCCACCCCGGCGTTGCTTGCCAGAGCGCCCGCACCAATCAAGTCCAAGCTTCGAAAAGCCTTTTCTCACGTCTACTTCGACGAGGCTCATCACGTAGCCGCGGCAGAGTGGGACGACATCAAAAGACTCTTCTTGGAATCGAAAATCGTTCAATTCACTGCGACACCTTATCGGAATGACCGGAAGCCGATTGAGGGGAAACTGATCTACAATTACCCTCTTTCCCAAGCTTTGGCGGACAAGTGCTTCTCGCCAATCTCACTGGTAGCCGTTGATGAGCGACACCCTCGCAAAAAGGACCAAGCCATCGCAGAGGCTGCCATGGCGCGACTCCGGCAAGATCGAGCGAATGGTCTGACGAGACACCGCATGATGGTTCGAGCCGAAACGCAACCCAGATCCGAGGCCCTTTACAAGAAGTATCGAGAGTGGTTTCCGGGGGAACGAATTGCATTGGTTCATTCCGGGATTACGGGACGGAAAGGGATAATCCAGAAGATCAAGGATGGTGAATATGATCTGGTCGTATGTGTTGACATGCTGAAGGAAGGGTTCGACTACCCCGATTTCAAAATTGCCGCCGTTCACGGCGTCCATAAGTCCCTGGCCGTCCTGCTCCAGTTCATAGGCCGGTTCACGAGAACCCAAAAAGGGCTCGGTGATGCTTCTTTTGTCGTAAACTATGCGGAGGAGCAGATTCCGATCGAACTAGAAGACCTATTCCAAGAGGGGTCAGGATGGGAGCACGTGATCAAGGAAATCGCCGACGCCAAGAAGAACGAGGCGGAGTCGCTGCTAGCCTTTCTTCAAGGCTGCCAACCTTACTCTGGATTCGACTCGCCAGACATCGAACTTAACCCGAAGCTCGTATACCCTGCGCTCAGCTGTGTTTGTTACAGGTGCAGCAAAGTGGATTGGGCGAAGTTTAAGGACGCGTTCAACCTGCAGAAATACGCTCTATCGCAGCCATACATTAATCCTGACGAGAGCGTTTTCTATTTCACAACCCAGAAACGCGAGAAGGTAAAATGGGCGAAAACGAAGGAATTAAGTGACCAAACGTGGGATCTGATCGTGATGCATCACGCCTCTGGCAGCGGCATGCTCTACGTGGGCTTCTCTGAAAAGCGCCTTGATGTTGACAACCTGGTCGAGAAGATCTCCGGGGCCAAACCACGTCCATTGAGGGGCGACTGCGTCTTCCGTTCCTTTGATTCAATCAAGCGACTCTGCATTGTGCATGCAGGCATATTTAAGCCAGCTAATCACCTGCACCGATATTCTAGGCTTAGCGGAGCTGACGTGACAACCGAACTGACACGCTGGAAGACGGAAGGTAGATGCGACAAGTCGGACTTCGTTGGCGTGGGTTTTCGTGATGGATTTCCTGTCAGCGTAGGAGCATCAGTGAAAGGCAAGATCTGGAGTCCTGCACGGGTCGGTGATCTGAGGGAATGGAAGGAATGGTGTCTCGCTATCGGCGCCATGGTCATTAACGAGAAGATTGATTCGAACTTGCTTCTCGAAGACTCCGCAAAGAAGGTCGAGCTCAAGGAATATCCAGAGGGCATAGTGGTCCTAGCTGCTGACTGGTCAGATGGTCTGTATGACCGAATTCACAAACTCACTTTGGAACTCCCCGCGGCGCGATCAATATTGCTGGCCGAATCAAGCCTGAAGTTTGTATCCATTAACGGCAGC
>PXBF01000046.1 GCA_003567005.1 PVC group bacterium | reverse complement strand
GGAGATGGTATCAAGGTATTCGCTCATCATAATAAGCACCTTGGTATTGAGCCGCCACTGTCTTTCTCTTTCCGTATTGAGGTTGGCAATACGCGGGTTGTGTTCTCGGGGGACGTGACGCATATTTCGGATTGCGAGTCGTTATTGGGTGATTGCGACATTCTGCTAATGGAAACGGGCCACCACAAAGTCGAAGATATCTGCGAATGGCTAGTAGAATCTGGCAAGCGTATTGGTCGCTTGATTTTTGTGCATCATGGAAGAGCCATATTGGCAGATCCGGAAAAGGAGTTGCGCAAGGCCAGAAGTATGATAGGTAAGAATGTATCCCTTGCCTATGATGGCATGAAGATTCAACTTTGAACGAGAACAATGGTGCTTTAACCTGATTGAATAGCCGGTAGTAATCGCGTCAACATTTACGTGCAGTATTTTTTAGGATGGGATAAATCCATGCATACAGAGAAGCCTAATCTCCTTTTTGTTTTTTCAGATCAACAGTCTTTCGATATGCTGGGGTGCGCAGGCAATCCACAAATAAAGACCCCAAACCTTGATGCATTTTCCAGGGAAGGCATACGTTTTGCGCATGCTGTGGCAAACTGTCCGGTGTGTACGCCTTGTCGCTCCATGCTGATCACCGGCAGGCATCCTTTGCACAATAATTGTTTTGGTAATGATCGCCGGATGCTGAACAGAGAAGAAATTGGTCCTGGTTTTGGGGATGCACTGCGTGATGCGGGATACCGTATGGGCTATGTTGGCAAGTGGCATCTCTATGGTGGGAAACGCGACCGTCCCATTCCCCCTGGACCGGATCGTCATGGGTTCGATGATCTGTTCCTCTCTAATAACTGTCATGTTAACTATCACCCCGACCACAGCTTCTATTGGTCAGATAATGGGGAGAAAGTCATGTTTGAGAAGTGGGAGGCTGCTGGTCAGACCGAACAGGCTCTGGCCTTCCTGGATGCATGCACAGAAGATAAACCATTCTGTCTCTTTGTCTCCTGGCATGCGCCGCATAATCACGCTGGCGGCAATCGGGAGGACTATTGGGGGTTCGATGCACCGGAGGCGTTCAAGGCTCTCTACAACGAGGACGAGATTGTGCCACGAGAGCATCTGCCCAATACCGCACAGAATCGCCGCATGACTCTCGGGTATTACGCCTTATGCAGCGCAGTGGATCATCATTTCGGCCAATTGATGAAGAAGCTGGAGGAAAAAGGGTTGGCAGAGAACACCTTGGTTGTTTTTACTGCGGATCATGGTGAGAACTTTGGTTCTCATGCCTCTCGAACCCACAAAGGCACCCCCCAGGATGTATCGGTTCGTGTTCCCCTTCTTATGCGCTTACCAGGTGTGATTCCGGCCGAACATGTCAGTCAGTTGTTAATCGGCATGTTGGATATGCCATGCTCCCTCCTGGGACTGATGGGGCACGAGGTACCGTCGAACTGGCAAGGACTTGATCTATCTGAAGCGATTTTGAATAGGGATAATCATGCTGTGGATAGCGTCCCCCTGTTTCATTTCAGTCCGTCTTGGCGCGGCGTATATACGCATCGGTACACGTTGGCGATGGAAAACATTGAACGCACGCCGGATGTGAACAAGCGATTTGGATGCGATCTATTTAAAAAGCGTAAAACAGTCCCGAACTACAATGTTTTGTACGACCGGGAAGAGGATCCCCTGCAGCGCAACAATCTGATCAACGAAACGGAACATCTCGACAAGATTTGGGAGCTGACACAATTGACGCATGCATGGTGTGCGAAGTTCAACGACCCCTTTTATTCATACAAACGCCTCATGGAGATAGTGGGGGATAGAGAAGTTATGACGCTTGCTGGCATGATTGCAGTATCCAACAATGAAATAGATTCGTCTGAAAACCGGTTGCAGGCGACGGCAAATAGCATTGCCTGATCTGCGGCGTTCGCAAAAGGAGAGGTGATATGAGCAGAAGTAAATCTGCTGTAGGCTTGGGTGTGTTGATTGTAGGTTGTGTGTTTGCAATTTCCTGCACGGAAGAGAAACCCACTTTCGAGAATATGGAGAGGTATGGACATGAGGACGGAACCTATCGTGGTTCCTTCATCGATCGTGGAATCATTCAGGTTAACATACAATTTGTTTTGGTAAATGGTGCCATTAGGGAAGCAACCTTTAGGCACTTGCAGGGTATTGAACCTCCCTATTACCTGGATAATGAAGAGGAACCTTACAAATCGGTGATCCAACAATATGAGGAAGCGCTTCAGTATTTGGTGGGAAAACCCTTGTCCGATCATCTGGTGGATCTTTATGAACCTGGAAATTTGGTAGAAACCGAAGTAGACGGATATACGGGTGCGACGATTCGATCCGAAAAAATTATATCCTCTATTCGTGATGCGCTATCACGCGGGGTCTATAGGTATAGCGACCTGTAAAAGCGTATGCGGACTGCAGGATGACACATGCGTAGCGCATGCTCCGTCGGAGCTTGCGGACGTTACATTAGGGCCATGTAAGCTTATTGATTAGCCGATAAGAAAAAGAAGCCATAACGTCAAGACTGGCGTATGATGCTATTTTCTCGGGCGTGCAGGTCAGCTGGAGCTTTCGCTGCATCAGAAAAAGCCGTGTTGTGATCGATATGCGGTTTTGGTAGATTCACGAATTATGAGACATGATCGTACACGACTGGTTATCGAGAACATGCACCAAGGTGCCGAAGATTCCGACAAGAAATACTGGAAAAGCAGTTCTCCTATAGAACGGCTTCGCGCTGTTAAGATCAACAGACAGGTTGCTTATGGACACGCAAGCGCTACCCGACGAGTTCAAAGAGTTCTTGAAGTTGCTGACCGAGGCTGACGTCGAGTATTTGCTTATCGGAGGATACGCCGTAGCGTATCATGCGAATAAACAAGCAGGCTTCAGGGAGACACAAGGATTTGGACGATCTGGAACACCTACCCAAAGAATGAAGCGCGAACCATCGCCTGAACCCACTGGGACAATTTGGATATAACTTCCCATCGCGAATTGAGTGCACATTCATGATGCATATGAAATACAGTTGAACGCGATTGCGTCCAACTGCAACGGGAAATCTTTGCAAATGACCATTTAAAATGATCGAATTTGCACTAATTATGAAATTTTAGGTTAAAACCTACGTATAATATTATGTTGGGATCGAAATATGAATAGAGTTATCATGATCGCCATATGCCTTCTTCCGCTTGCATGCCTTGCTGGCGAGTGGATCGAAGATCCGTCGGCTGTTCCTCTTCTGCACGACGAGGGACAAAGTGCCGAACGCTATCGTATTCTTGCCGACTTCAATGGTAATGGGATTATGGACATGGCACTTTCCTGTTCTGTTAGTCTTTTCGGGAACGCAGGCGGCCAGTTTACAGTCTATATTCAAAATGAAGATGGCAGATTCCGTAGACTGGGGCAGTTCTTCGGGAATCCTATGGCCCTCGCGCTTGAGAGAGTTGGCGAGAACATTCGCCTTTGGACATATGTCCGAGGCGGCGGGTGGATTGGTCAAATCGGGTTTTATAAAGTGAAGGAGGACGGACTGTCCGAGTATCACGGAGTCACCATCCATCCCGGGGACAGCGGGACAAAGATGGGGCGTGCGATATACGAAGCCGTCATGACAAATTCAGACCTGCCCATCACGATTGAAATCAGTAAAACAGAAGGCGAAAAAATAAAATGGATAAATCTTAGGTTCAACCACCAAGTGCAACAAAAGTGAGGTTCGATAGTGTGTTTCTTTCGGGGGAACTGAGGATCTTGTAGGCCTGTTGTTGCGTTGTGCTGCGATGATCTCACACCTTTTCCAGGTGAAATTGATATGAAGCGCTTAGATCAAATTGGGTTGATTGGGGCTTTTGTTGCGTTCTGCTGGCTGGGGATGCAGGCAGTGCATGAATTGGGGCATTGTATCGGGGCTTGGTCAACGGGGGGGAGAGTCGCTGGGGTTTATCTGCATCCGCTTTCGATCTCTGGCACGTTTTTGGCGTATAATCCGCGTCCATTGGTTGTCGTTTGGGCGGGGCCATTGTTGGGGGCGCTTCTGCCGGTTAGCGTTTATCTGTTGGCGAAGATTTTGCGTATACCGGGCTTGTATCTCTTTCGGTTTTTTGCCGGATTCTGCATGGTGGCGAATGGAATCTATATAGGGCTTGGTTCTTTCGGTGGCGTCTTGGATGCTGGCGATATGATGCGTCTCGGATCGCCGCAATGGCTATTGATCTTGTTCGGAATTGTGGCAACTGGAATTGGCCTGTATCTATGGAATGGGTTGGGATCCTATTTCGGGTTGGGGGAGGCAAAGGGGGAAGTCAGTCGCAAGGCGACAGCTTGCTCGATTGCGCTTTTCGTGCTTACCACGTTAGGATTCCTATTTGTTGGATCGTGAAAAGGGCTTAATGTTAGACTTTGCTTGTATGCGAGAAATGCAATATCCCGGAAAAATACTATGAATATTGTACCTATAGCGATTGGTGTTGTTGCAGTTGTTGGTGTGCTGCTTTTCTTTGCGCGGTTGGCCAAGGGCGTGGGTGTGGAGTGTGTCTTTTGCGGCGGGCGTTCGCTGCAGATGGATCAACTGCCGGAAGATGAACGTAAGAAACTGTTGCATTATTTCAAGGAAGCAGAAAAGCGTGTGCCGGTCGCATCGCATGTATATGTTTGTTTTGATTGCCACAAAGTCAATGATGACTGTATTACCCGATACGATCTTAATGGTATGACAATTGTTTGTAAATCTTGCGGACATACGACGAATCTGGATCGCAGGATGGTTTGCAATCATTGTGGGGCCCGGTTTGAATGGGTGACATTTGAAGATTGTGGAGACTACCGTTTTCTTTTGCCGGTAAAATGAAAGCAGCAATGAACACAACTGCATAGCCCTGCAGGTGCCCTTATTCCTCTGCATGCAGGATACCCGCTAATACCTCGTTGTCGGGGAAAATTTGGAGATATTCTGCGGCTAACATCCTGGCACGTTCCGGATCTCCGAATTCGCGTTCAAGGATAACGCGCATTTGACAGGCAGACCATAAGTCCTGTTCCTGGAATAAAGACCAGCCGGGCTGTTCTTCAGGAGGACCATATTGCGGGTCGGGTCTTTGCGCAATGCCTAAACGTGCAGCATCGCGAAAATCTGTTTTGACCTGACCCAGCAATTCCATGTCCGTGAGCTCCTCTCGAAAGATTCGCCACAAGATAAAACCTCTTGCCATTCTGATTTGAAAGGCATTGGGGTTGTTACGAATACCCTCTTCGATAAAATTCAATGCCATGTCTCTATCATATCGTGCAATCCACCAACTACCCAATGTGTATCCCATGACGTAGTGCGGATCCGTTACGGTCATCACCCGAAACCAAGGCAAAAGTTCGGTTCCATCCGTGTGTAGGTGCGCCTTGTCTGGATCACGCCAAGGTTTTACACGGCGATGGAGACGTCCGATAAAACCACGATAATCCTCATCTCGTGGGGGGATGAGAGTGGGGGTTCCTGCGTGACCATGGTGTTCGTGCGTATGGTGATGGTCGTCGGCATGGTGATGGTCATGCGAATGACTATGGTCGTGGGCGTGATGGTCGTGCCCGACTTCAGCTTGGTGGTGATCTACTTCTTCGCCCATTTCTTCTACCGATAGGAGTTGTTCATCATGATGTGGTCGATACGCTACACCACTATGTAGATAGCGCTCAGTCTTGATAAACATCATGTCACTCATGGAGGTACGAAGTTCTCCAAACAAAACGGCGATTGAGCTCGCATTGCGTCTCGAACGGGCCACAGCATCGCGTGAGCGTCCCCCTTCGTATTCACGGGGATCCATACGCAGGGCAAAAACAGGTATGAGAACGACCGTTAGAACGATGAGTAGGATCGTGATCGCAAGTTTGTTCGCATGATTATTCATAATCGCTTTCCTCGAAACGCATATCGTGCTGCAAAAACGAAACAGGCGATCATGACCACGCCATACCCCACGAGAGCGAGCAGATCATGTGCAGCTAGCGCATCGATTCCATCGGTGTAGCGCGTTGTTAGATTCAACATGCCAAAATCAGGAATATAGGAAGATAGCAACCGCCTTATCGGAAGGTCCCGACTGATGAGCTGTCGCAGGCTGCCTCCTCCAAAGAAGAAAATGCCACAGAGCAGTACAGCTAAGCCACGGGGGAAAAAGAGAGAAAATGCTATGGCCATGCTGGACAACCAGAGCAAGGAAAGAACATGTAAAAGGTACGATTGAAAGAGTAGCGCTGCATGATAGGTTTCGAGTTTGGGAACACTGATCCAAACGACAGTCAGCAAGAGCGTATAGACGAGAATACCACCCAAGGATACAGCCAACCACTTTGCCAGCACAAGATCTGAACGTCGTATGGGGCGCGCCAGCAGTGGATAGAGTGTCCGGTTTTCCATTTCGGAAGGGAATTGGCGTGCGGCAAGAAAGATCAATAGGAGATGTGCACACATGGAGGCCAGCATCATTCCCATGTTTAATATGAAGGTACCCGTTGCGGGGCTATCGATACCGACGATACGCATAACGAATACGCCAATCAGGAAAAGTAAAAGCATCATCAGGCATACATACAAATCCTGACGACGGATCAATTCAAGCCAAACACTTTTGCCGATCAGTAGAAAGGTGGTTTTTCGTGGAAGCATGGTATCCATTACAGTTCCTTCCGGCGAAAGAGTACAAGGGCCCCGATGAAATAAAGGGCAATGTAGACACTGGCATATAAACTCAGGGTCAACAATACCGATGCTTGCAAAGGGGGCCATTGTTCTGCATGAACGGTTTTTTCGGATAAGTCAAAGAGTGTCAGTTGCGGTAGAAAATAGGTAAGGAATATCAAGACACGTCTTCCCAGCCAATCCATGTAGCCATAGAGGTTGACCAGCATCATGCTGGAAACGGCTGACAGCAAGAATAAGAGTGTACATATGGTAATGGCTGCATCTGTATTCACTAGCAAAGACAACAGAAACCCGAGTGTTGCTACAATTGCGAGCATCAAAACTTGCAAATACAAGTGCTGCAGGAAATGGATCCATGGAATATGAACATGCATGCGAAGTGAACCCAACACAAAGATAAACATGAAGAGAGCAAAACAGAGGATGCCAGCAAGCAGCACGCCTGTCAGTTTGCCCAAAAGAAATTCGGCTCTTCGAATGGGTCGCGCAAGCAATGGATATATGGTTCGGTTTTCGAGTTCACGCGGTAATTGACGCGCAGCAAGCACGATAACGGCAAACGCTGTTGTGAGTCCCATGACTCGCAGTGATATTTCGCGATAAAATTTCGATAGACCGCGCAGGCCAAAAAAATCCATACTTAGGATTATTGCTAATAAACTACAGGCAGCAAATACGAGTACATACATTTCACGACGGCGCAGTGATTCCTTGAGCACAGTGCCGGCGATCAATCGTACGGCTCGACTATTCATGTGTTGCCTCCGTATCGTGTACGAGGTCGATAAAGAACTGCTCGAGTCCTTTACTACCGCTTTCCGCGCTTAGCTCTGCAATCTTGGCATCACGAACAATACGCCCCTTGTGAATAATCAGGACTCGATCGCATAATGCCTCTACTTCCGTCAATTCGTGTGAGCTGAAAAATATGGTTTTGCCGGTAGCCTTTAAGTCCTTCAGCAAGGATCGCAATGTGTGGCGGCCAATAGGGTCCAGGCCAGACGTCAACTCATCGAAAATAAAAAGGTCGGGCTCTGCAATGATCGACTGTGCAATACCAAGTCTTTGTTGCATACCCTTGGAAAAGTGCTTCAGTAGTATTTCACTTTTTTCGCCCAATCCGACAGCCTCAAGCACAGCGGGAATTTTCTCATGCAGTTTCTGTTTGGGTAATCCACTCAGACCGCCATACAGTTCCAGGAGTTCTCTGGCTTTCATAAAGGGGTAATACAAGGCAACCTCGGGCAGATAACCAATCCGCGAGCGGCTTGATGGTGTTCCTGCGGGCAGACCAAATACGCGTGCCTCACCAGAAGTCGCAAATAAAAACCCCATTAGTGTTTTGATCGTCGTGGATTTTCCTGCACCATTCAACCCAATGAACCCAACACACTCGCCTTGCTCAACAGTAAATGAAATATTGTCCACGGCTTTGACTGTTTTTCCTCGTTTGCCATAGGAAACGGATATCTCGTGAACACCAATTACGGATTCAGCCATTTTTATGCTCCTTACACCTTAAAACCGTACCAATAAAGGGCTAGCATATGCAAAATATTCCACCTGCCTGCAACAATCGAGAAAAGTGCGGTAATGATAAGCGAATATCAAGAAATATCTTGTTTCCAGTTGGATGCATGCCCGCATGGCGGTCGAGACTCTGCGGTATGGTATATTCGGTTATCGCCGATGTTGATCGGCAAGATTCATGCGTCCTTGGCGTGAACGGAAGAGATTGTTCCGCAAAAGGGCAGAACCATTGCATTCAAAGCTCGATGCAAGTAACCTTCTAGTAGTCATTATTACCTAGGAGTGACATGAAAAAGCAGAACCTATTGCGCAGATATAGGCCCAGTTGTAGTTCTAGCTGGGTTTTGAAGCCGCACAGAAAGAAGTGACGTATGGAGAGTATTACAACGGGGGATCGTGAAATTATACGGGATCGGGCGCGGCTTCAACGCGAGTATGCGCATTCGCCTCAGAACGATGCCATTTTGAAAAAGTGGCAGGCGCTGGCTGCGGGGCGTCGGGAAATGCCAACGGTGCGTCTGCTTTTTTCGAATTTCCGGCATGAAGTGATCACACCCCGATTACGTTGTGAAGGGCAGCAGGCGCGCCGAATCGAGGCGCAGCTTTTGGGCACGTTAATCGGACGGGAATTATTTGACGATGACACGCCCATATCGCACACGTTCGATATGAGCTGGCATACATATGTTCGGCCTTTTGGCATCGAGCCAGAGATTACTCGCGCGGAGGGGGATAATCCGCAGGGTTTTCATATCAACCCCATGATTCGCGATTTGGCGGATGAAGTGGAACGGTTGCGAGGTGGATCCTTCGGGGTCAATCGTGCGTCTACGAAGCAACGACGTGAGCTGCTAGAGGACTTGCTGGGAGACATTTTGCCTGTGCGGATGGTGATGGGGTCGTTGCCAGGAGCGCTGACGAACCCACTTGTGCACCTCATAGGGATGGAAGCGTATTATCTGGCGATGTACGATTGCCCGGACGCGGTGCATGCGGCGATGGAAATGGGCACGCAGGTCTATGAGCAATACTATGATTTTCTAGAGTCGGAGCAACTGTTGTTGCCAACCAATGGTTTGAGTCCGCTTGCGCAGGAATCTTTTGCGTTTACGAATGAGTTGCCTGCTGAGGGCGTAACGCGAAGTACAGAATGCTGGGGATTTCTTGAATCGCAGGAGACAACGGCTATTTCTGCAGAGTCATTTGGCGAATTTGTTTTTCCGTATCAACAACGACTGGCGAACCGGTTCGGGTTGCTGTCGTATGGGTGTTGCGAACGTGTGGATGCGATATGGCCAGATTATCTTTCCAAATGGTCCAATCTGCGGAAACTCTCCGTGTCGCCCTTTAATGATGAACCGCGCGTAGGTGAATATTTGCGAGGGAGCCGCGTGGTTTACTATAGCAAGCCTCGTGCTGAGTTCGTGACTTGTAGTGGAGCCATGAACACTGCTGCGATTCTGGAATCCTTCAAGGGTGTGTGTGAGGCTGCGCGTGGTTGCCTGTTTGAGATTGCCCAACGTGAAGTTGGTACGATTCATGGCGATTTCGAACGCGGGCGTCAGTATGTACGTCTTGCTAAACAGGCGGTGGATGCATACTGGGAACCGTGAGAGCGGAGCATCTCCAGTCATCGCCGGGCTTGCTGCATCATCCATCTGATTATTTGGTTTTGCGGAGGACGAGGGCTGTGCGTGTTGGCAGGTAGAGGTGGATCATTGTGGTGGTGGTTTCGGGGGTGATGGCAATCGGTTTGGCGGTAAAGTGTTGGCCGGGGGTTAAGCGGTCGAAGCCGCCAAAGCGCGAAGCATCGCTATCCAATATGAGCTCCCATGTTCCCGGTGTGGCAGGGATCCCGTAATCGGTGAAGGATTGATCGGGGTGAAAGTTGAACACGAAGAGATAGGGTGCGCGTGTAAAAACGAGTACTTTGTCGCTGTCGTTAGCAATGAGTAAGCGCGGGGCCTCCTGATGCATGGGCGGCGGTTGGTGGAGGCATTGCAGCATGGCGGCATCGAATTCGGCTAAACCATGATAGCGCAGATCGGGATTGTCGCGCAGGCTCCATTGGCGACGGGCATAGTGATAGGACCAATTGTTGCCTTCGCGCGGAAAATCAATCCATTCGGGGTGACCGAATTCATTGCCCATGAAATTCAGATAACCTCCATTGGCGGTGGTGGCGGTGGCGAGTCGAATCATTTTGTGCAGGGCCACACCGCGATCGATAATGTGGCTTTGTTTGTCTTTCGTCATGCTGGCATACATCTCGGCATCCATAAGTTCGAAGGCGAGGGTCTTGTCGCCCACAATGGCTTGGTCATGGCTTTCGACGTAGCTCACGGTCTGCTCTTCCTTTCGGCGATCCGTGAGGAAGTGAAAGAGTTGTGCCATTTGCCAGTCTTCGTCCTTGCGTTTGCGAATGAGCTCGAACCAGGCGTCGGGCAGTCCCATCCCGAGGCGGAAGTCGAAGCCGCATCCGCCTTGATCCACTGGTGCGGCCAGTCCGGGGAGGCCGCTTACGTCTTCGGCGACGGTAATGGCAGCGGGCTTGATTTCATGAATTAGTTTGTTGGCAAGCGTGAGGTAAGCGATGGCATCTTCGTCCAGGTTTCCATTGTAGTAATCCTGATAGGCAGAAAAGGCCGTTCCGAGGCCGCGGTGTTTGTATAGCATGCTAGTGATGCCGTCGAAGCGGAATCCATCCACCTGAAAGGCATCGATCCAGTAGCGACAATTTGATAGCAGGAAGTGGAGGACTTGTGGCTTTCCATAATCGAAACAGCGGGATCCCCATGCGGGATGATGCCCAAGAGGGCCGGCATGGAAATACTGATATGTGGTCCCATCAAAGCGCGACAGTCCTTCGACCTCGTTAGATACCGCATGGGAATGCACGAGGTCGATGATGACATAGAGTCCGAGGCCGTGCGCCTCGTCGATCAGGGCCTTGAGTTCTTCCGGCGTACCGAAGCGCGACGATGGTGCAAAGAAGCTGGATACATGGTAGCCAAACGATCCGTAGTAGGGGTGTTCCTGGACTGCCATGATTTGGATGGTGTTGTAGCCGGCAGCCTTGATTCTCGGGAGTGTCTGCGTGCGGAATTCTTCATAGGTTCCCACACGCGCTTCTTCCTGGGCCATACCGACATGGCATTCATAGATGGAATGGAATTCGGGTTTCGGGGGAGGCTGGTGTTTCCACTGATAGGATTGCTCGGGCGACCAGACCTGGGCACTGAAGACGAGTGATTGCGGGTCTTGCACGACACGCCTCGCATAAGCTGGAATCCGATCCCCGGACCCACCATGCCAATGCATTTGGTATTTGAAGTGTTGTCCGTGCTGCAGCGCATCGGACGGCAGTTGCAGCTCCCAATCGCCTTGGTCGCCCATGCGTCGGAGTGCATAGGCATCACTTGGTTGCCAGTTGTTGCAATCTCCGACGAGAAAAATGGCCGTTGCCATGGGAGCCCATTCGCGGATGATCCAGCCATCGGCTGTTTTGTGGAGACCGTAGTACTCGTGGCCGGCGGAAAAGGCTTCGAGTGTTGTGGTCCCATGGTTTGTTAGTGTGTCCTCGATATGGTGCGTGTGGTTCCACAGGGATGCGATTTGCGGGCGGAATGGGTCGAGGTAGGGATCCTGATCACAAAAGGAAGGTGAAAAGCTACTCTTGATTTGTGACATACCTCTAGCTCCTTTGCGGTAAATGCGCACCGATGTCCTGCTGTTGACGATTGGGGGCATACTATGGTTCTCTGGGGGATGAGTCGAGAGGATTCAAAATTCGTGCCAAGGTTGCCATGCTATTCTTGATCGGATTGTGCCGCTGCTTTTGCAAAGGCGGCCGCCATTCTGGCATTCTTTTGAATGTTTTTCAGATACTGCTTTTCTGAAAGACGAAGGGGACACACTATTTGAGGCGTTCTTTTTTTCTGAGGGAAAATCTGTCGTGCACCCCACGAGGGGTGTTTCTATTTCTTTGGTCTTGTCTGTTATGGTTTGATAGCTTTTGATCAATGGCTTGTGATGGAAACTTCCATACAAGAAGGGGCAGAATGACAATGAATGGCATACAGATTCCGCGAGAACGGATCGAGGCGTTCTGCCGTGAGCACGGTATCCGTCGTTTGGCACTGTTCGGTTCTGTCCTGCGCGATGATTTTCGACCTGACAGCGATATTGATGTGCTGGTCGAGTTTCAACTCGGTGTCCGGATTGGTCTCGCCTTCATCCGGTTGCAGGAGGAGTTGTCTGAAATTCTCGGTCACACGGTAGACCTGAACACTCCCGGCGGTATCAGCCGGTACTTCCGGGAAGAGGTTCTCGACGAAGCGGAGGAACTTTATGTCGCGGCATGAAGACACTGTATCCCTGCGCCAGATGCTTGACCACATCGAGAGTAGACCACAGCACTCTCCCGTGGACGAGCATGTGAGGATCTTGTCTCTGACCGTTTGTTCTTTCTCGCCTTGTTAAAGCTAGTCGAGATCGTCGGCGAGGCGGCGACGCGCGTCTCCCCGGCTACTCAAGACGCGCATCCCGATCTTCCGTGGCGGGAGATCGTCGGAACACGCAACCGTCTGATTCACGGTTACGATGCTGTGAACTACGATATTCTGTGGGAAATCATCACGGCAGACTTTCCGCCGCTCGCTGGCCAGCTCAAGGAACTGTTGCACGAGCACCAATAGGGCACGTTCCTCACAAACACCTGTGCAACGCATGAAAGAGGCCAATACTCAAATAGTCCCCTTTTCCCCAAACGAAGAAGGCTATTTTTGCGGTTTTCCACTGCCCCCAATGACGGGTTTGACGGGTTTATGACGGGTTTGGCCTTGGCAGCCGAGTAGTGCGCTGACCGAGCAGTTCCCCCAATTTTTTCCAGAGTGCCGATTTTTGCCAGGTGCCGCAGTTCGCGCAGAGCGGTGCTCTCAGAGACTCCGAATGCCTCGCGATATTGCATGTTGCCAATACTGCGGGTGGACTTCACCTTGGCCAAAGCGGCACTTTGCCGCTCGTTCAGCCCCAGTTCCGCCATGACCTCCTCGGTGAGCCAATCCCGCCAGACCGTGGTGCCAAATTCGCCTGGCTGGTTTCCTCCGAAACTTGGCTCCGGCAGTGAGTGTTCCCGGCTTTCCCGGATCATCATCAGCGTGCTTGTCCCGCCCTCATCCCTGCCCGGAAACATCCGGCATGATTTGGCGGAAAGCTTCCGGCGTGATAATCGGGCAGACTTTGAAATTATCAATGGCGAGCAAGTCATCATCGCCGGTGACCAGGTAATCCGCATGACCGTCAATGGCCAGAGTCAGAAATTTCTGATCGTGAGGATCTCGGCATACTGGAATGTTATGCAACGCACGGACTGAAACGGTTTCGACATAGGGAACAAATGCATGCAGGACACACTGTTGCTCTTCATGCGTCAGTTTGAACTTGGGATATGCGAGCACGCGCAGCAATTCGCCGGCCGTTTCTTTCGAGAGTAGCGGAACGACCTT
>PXBF01000102.1 GCA_003567005.1 PVC group bacterium | reverse complement strand
AGGGAGCGTGCCGGAGGTTCGGTGCTTTGTGCTGCCGGAATATCCCCCGCAGGCTCAACACATGTAAAATGAAAGCAACAAGAAATAACACAAAATGGTGTCAAACGGAAATCAGGACGTGACAGGAGCTCAGAGAGCGAAGATGGAAGGTCGGATGACGGCCATTTGTGTCTCTCCATTTACTCGATGCATGGTAATCGTATATAAGCAGAGGCATTAACGTAACATGAGGAAGGTGGGATGATGCGTGAAATGATGGTGATTTTGCTTGTGGTGTTGTTCGGATTTTCCAGTTCGCTTGCGCAGACGACGTATACCTGGACGGGCACCGTTGATGGCGACTGGACTAACGCCGACAACTGGGACACCAACGGCGTACCCGTGGATTTTGAACCCGACAGAGGGGGCCTCAGCTTCCAGGGTTCGGCAGACCGCATCGTCATCAATGCCACCAACCATTCACCGTCTAACAACGTTCCAACGCTGGCAGCCGACCCTGGCGGCAGTCCTGCGACCTTCCACCCGGCAATTGATGTCATCAACGGAACCGCTGCCTTCACCATCAGCAACACGCGCGCCGGTGGCAACCATGCCCTAAGCACTGGCGTCTCCACCACCATCGGTGACGGCGATGTGAGTACAGGACTCGCCTCACTCACTTACAGCGGCTCTCATCCAACCTTCAGGAGAACTGGCAACGTCGCCTATGGAGTCACGGTAAATCGCGACGGAACACTCAATTTTGCTGACCATAGTAACTTGTCTTCCGAGAGCAATAGGGGCGTGCGAGCCACTTTGGCAGGAGGGGCCGTCACATTCAATGGTGCGATTCGACCGGTAAGCAACAGCGCATCGCCTGGCATTAACTGGTTTGACTTCACCGAGGCGGGTGCCACCTTCACGGCTAGTTTCGGAGGTTCGATTTTTCCGGATCTCGCCGCCGTGGAGGCCTACATTGAAGATCAAGACTTTTTCCGCTCGACTGCGGATTTGACCCTTGCAGCACGCGACATCGGTGATGGCCGCTTCGAGGTTTATATACCGCCGCCATTCGGAACATTGATCATAATCCATTAGTGAGAAGTCCGAGGTCGGAAGTCGGAGGACGGAAGTCGGATGGCGACCGGTGGAGTAGGGGCGTGGGGGGATTCGGTTGATCGGTTGATGGGGATTTGTGGAGTGTGGGATGTGCGCTGGGTTGTGCGCCCCGTCGCTTCGCTCCCCCCAAAGCGGTCCCGACCTCTTGCAGAGTCGGGATTCGCTGTCGCTCGTCACCGCGCTCCATATGGGTTTGTGGTGGATATGGAGTGCGGCGATTAGAATCGCCGCTTTGGGTTGGCACGGAGTGCCGGGGTCGGGGATGGGCTGAGGGCGTATGTTTGATTGATGCGTTTGGATTGGTTGAGTGCGCTGGGTGGTGCGCCCGCTCTGACGCACGCTTTGCGCCCTTGCTATGAAGTCTGTGAGGTAAGCAGGCTAGTCGGTATGGGTGAGAAAATCGCGGATGTGAATGTGTTCAATGCCCTGCTGATTCCCGGCCGCCATGGCATCCATGGTAATGACTTTCTTCGGGTAGTTGTCTGGAATTTTTGCCAGATTCCCGAATTCACGCGCAACCACACGCTCATCTGCTAACTGGTAGGCCACTTGGTAGTACGTGATCCGGTCAGCCTTGGTGGCCACAAAGTCTATTTCGCTGTTTCCCCAGACACCGACGTTAACCGTATAGCCATGTGTGACAAGATGATTATAAACCAGATTTTCCAGTATCTTACTGATATCGCCGGGACGGTATCCTGCAATGGCATTACGCAGTCCGGGGTCAGCAAAGTAAAACTTGTCGTTCACCTCGAAAATTCTTTTTCCGCGAATGTCATAGCGCGGAGCTTTTTGCATGAAACAGGCTTCTTCCAGAAAACCAATATATTCGAGAATTACTTTCGTCGAGGCCGACATACGTTGCGATTTGAGAAATTTCGCGATTGCGTTGGCCGAAACGAGCGAACCGGTATTGTCTGCAAGGAAGCGGACCAGGCGTGAAAGCAAGTCAAGGTTTCTGATCTGGTGCCGTGCAACCACATCCCGGAACAGGATCGCCTGGTAGATATTCTCAAGATATTCGAAAACAACACTGTCCGTGCGTTCCAAATGTCGTAGATAAGGCAGACCACCATGCTTGATATACGTGCGTAGACTTTCATCAGAATTGGCAATGTCATGAAACGCAAGAAACTCCTTGAACGTCAACGGAAACACATCAATTTCGATACATCGTCCTGCAAGCAGAGTCGAAAGGTCTCGCGATAGCAAGTTCGCATTGCTACCGGTGCAGTAGATATCGAATGTGCCGGTTGCATTTAAGCTGCGCAGGGCTCGTTCGAACCCCTCAATCTCTTGTACCTCATCTATAAATAAAGCGTTATGCACACCTTTTGCATGTTTTTGGACATACTTGACCAATGATTGCGCGTCTCGAATGTCATCGAATTCGGACTTCTCTTTGTCGATGGTTATGACCTGCGTAGCACGGGATTGTTCCAGAATGCGTTTGCGTACGCTGCGCATCAAGTAACTTTTACCGACGCGTCTCTGGCCTATAAACACCTTGATCAAATCTTTACCGATAAAAGGCTCGATTTTCTGCATGTAGAGCGGTCTATTGATAATGGTTTCCATAACGACGCCTCTCAATCTTAGTTTTGATGTTTCTATGTTTACGCATAAGAAACAAAAAGTCAACCATAAGCGATTATATTCCGTATGGGTAATATACGTTTTTTTTGCTGGTTTGGTTGTCGCGATTCGCAGCGCAGGAAATTCCCTGCCCAGGTTACATAGGTGAGCCACGGCTGCTCGATTACGGGCGGTGTTCCGTCCTCTTGATCGTCGGGAATCGCCGCTTTGGGATTGCGCGTCCGCCTTCATGCATTACGGCGTGACAGGGAGCGCAGGGGGCAGGCTACGATTCTGCCATGACAGATAAGCCGCATACCCCCGCAACTGCCTGGCCACATGCTCCGGTGCATCGGTTGTCTAATCCGGGAATATACTTTGTCACGGCTGGCACGTACAACAAGCGGCATCATTTTCAGACGCAAGAACGCTTGGGTGTATTGCATCGGGTACTTTAGCGTTACATGTTGGAGGGTGGTTGGACGCTGGAGGTGTTGGGCGGTTTTCCGAATCATTATCATGTTGTTGTGCATTCCACTGTATTTCGCACCTTATTTTTT
>PXBF01000094.1 GCA_003567005.1 PVC group bacterium | reverse complement strand
TCATGGATCGCTGGACCTCTGACACCACACTGACACCTGATACTGCGTTACCGGCAGGAGAGTATGTGTGGTGGGTCGGGGCGTGGAATGCCGTGACCGGTCGCATGGTTTGGTCGGAGCGCGGATCTTTTTCAGTGTCTGATGCAAATGATATTCTTTCCACACAAGATGTCAGTGGCGTTTGGCGGGGTACGGGAACTTATTACGTGTTAGATGGTGAAACACATTCTGATGCGTTTGTTTTCATGATTCAGGAGGCAAGTGGTTTGGTAAGCATTAGCACATAGTCGTATTTTGAGGAAATACAAGCGTTCGAAGTAACTATGCGTGTGGGTTGTGTGCGTTATCCGGCTTCGGGCCAGAAGGCTGGCGGATCCTGATGGTGTGGATTGGGATATTGCTGTTGACTTTATTTGTGTGTGACATGGAAATGAGGAGGGGGGTGGGAGTGAAAGCGTTTGTTAGATTGTATGTGATATTGATTCTTTGTGTGATGATGCGTGTATGTGGCCAAGCGTGGGGACATGGCGCAGGCAATGATCTATGGTTGGACACAAATTTTGCGCCATCGCTAGCCTCTTGGGGTACCGTGCGAGATGTCGCCATACTGCCGGATGGCAAGGTGATGGTTGCCGGTGATTTTACATCGGTAAATGGCACGCCTGTGAATCATATTGCCCGATTGCATGCCGATGGCACAGTAGATACGACATTCGTTCTGGATGCGGATGTCAACATTGATCGGATTGCCTTGATGGCCGTTGATACGGAGGGGCGCATTTTACTTGGTGGTTCCCTTTCGCGGTATCACGAACCTTATTTACAACAAATCCTATTACGGTTTCATGCGGACGGTAGCTTTGATCCTACTTTCAATGCGTCAGGGTTCGATACCTCGACGATGAGTGTTTACGGGCTACGGGGGCATGTTCATGCCATTTCGGTTTTGGATAACGGCAAGTTATTTGTTGGTGGTAGTTTCAGTGCACCGCTTCCCTACGTGGCGCGCTTGCATGCCGATGGCTCTTTGGATGAGAGCTTTCATCCCGGAGCAGGGCCAGATGGGCCGGTAAAACAGCTGGTTGTTCAAGGCAGTGGACATATTGTTATTGGGGGTTCTTTCGGGGCTGTTGCAGGCGAAACGAAACGTGGCGTGGCTCGCTTGCAACCTGATGGTGGGTTGGACGTGCCAGCTTTTGGCGTAGGTGTTACAGGTTCGGCTGTCGTATCTGCGCTAGGCGTTCAGCCGGATGGACGAATCCTTGTCGGTGGCGATTTTGCGCGGATTGCAGGACAAGATGCGGCGGTATTGGCGCGTTTCAGTGCAGATGGTGAACTGGAAACATCTTTTGATCCATTTATTAGAGGATATATTCACCAAGTAACACGCATTGAAACCGCATCCGATCGTATTTTTGTGGGGGGGGGGAATGCCGAGATGTATTTCAATGGTCAGCCTACAGACCATAAGGCTACTTTCTATGCATTGACTGGTGCGGGTGCGTTTATCTCTTATTGGCAGTTCCAAGGAAGGCGCTATACGGGGTGGTCAACGGATGTATGGGCGCTGGCGATTCGTCCAGATGGTGCAGTGCTCGCTGGGGGTAGTTTTATACGTGCAGACCATCCGCATGACCAAACCTACTATGGCGGTCTTTGCTTATTTAGCGGTGCGTATTACCAGCCTGATGGTACGTTTCGCCCTGTTGTGGGGGGGCAGGCTAATGTGGCGGCCATCACGCGCATGCAAGATGGACGTCTCATAGTGGGGGGCAAGTTTTATCGTGCTGGGGATCAGGTTCGGATGGGGTTGGCGGCGATACGACCAGATGGCTCGCTTGATGCGGGTTTTGCGGGGCCGGGCTCAGAAGGCGGGCAATATGCAGCGCTGTTGGGCAGGGATGATGGTACGCTGTTGGCGCATGGTGATTATACGGTCATAGAGAACAATACGTATCAGTCGCGTCGTGAATTGATGTATTTGGATGCTGTAGGTGGTCGCCTTGGGGGTATCGATTTTGGTCTTGTGAATGATTTGGCATGGCAGGATGATCATATCATCGTGGCCTTTGGTGGTGCGCCGGGGATTAGCCGCGTGAATCCCGCGTTAACCATTGATTCTTCTTTTGTGTTTGGTGATGGTATCTCCAATTCGCAGCAACCTGATTTTCAATTCGATCGGGCGTATGCAGTAGCCGTGCAGGAAGATAGCAAGATCTTGTTGGCTGGATCCTTTTTTACCTTTTCCGGACAAGATCGTCAGCATATCGTCCGGTTACATGCGGATGGATCGATTGACGATACGTTTTCTTCTCCCGTGTTTACAGGTCTAACGCGATCAGAGATTCGTGATGTGACCCTGCAGCCTGATGGGAAAATATTGATTGCCGGCCGTTTTCGGGAGATTAATGGGGTCACTGTATCTACCGTTGCGCGCTTGCATCCAGACGGGTCTCTTGACGAGAGTTTTCAGTCACCCTTTCAAAATGGCGGTACGGCTTATGCGGTAGTTGTGCTACCGGATGAACGTATTGTAGTGGGAGGAAGCATACAATTGGTAGAGCAGTCTGTTGAGGGGACTCTGTCTTTTAACAGTCTAATACGGCTTCACGCTACGGGCGCGAGGGATACCTCGTTTGATGTGTCTTTATCAGGTCCGGTTCATTGCCTACATCTTGCAGGCTCTTTCCTTTATGTCGGTGGCAGTTTTCATGCTGCAGATGGCTATCCCCGCCAAGGACTAGCCCGCTACAGGATGGTTGAGCCGCAATTATTTACGCTTGCAGTTACATCATCTCCCGATCAAGGCGTTGCCATTACGGGCTCTCATGGTGGTATTACGGATTACACGTTATTGGTTGAAGAAGGCACTGCGGTCAGTGTGACGGCGCCCATGTGGCTTGGTACTGGTCTTGATCGCCTGCGGTTCGAAAGTTGGGATGGTTTTGGTGATTCGACTCTGCAGACCATTTCTTTTTTGATGGATGCAGATGTTACAGTACGCGCAACCTACGTTAACGATCCGCAGTTTATGGAGCCTTCCGGTGGTGCGGAGCTAGTAGATCGTAAACCGGTGTTTACATGGTCTGCTGTTTCGGGTGCGACGTGGTATGAGGTTCGGTTATATCGTGACGGGGAAGAGCAGCAGTCACAATGGGTAAGCGAGGCGAGTTGGACACCTGCGGTTGCTTTGCCCGCGGGTGGGTACCAGTGGTGGGTGCGTGCCTGGGGTCCGGGAATGGGTATGGGGG
>PXBF01000100.1 GCA_003567005.1 PVC group bacterium | reverse complement strand
TTCCCAGCGTGCGTCGCAGCACCTCTTTGCATTTAAGCCAGCAAGCATGTCGCGGCGTAGTTCCGCGCAGCGGGACGAAGCCGGACGCCCGGAATCGCTAGGTCATTTTCGCACGAAATGCGCCCTGCTCCCCTTCCCAGCGCGTCCACACCACCACCCGCCGCCAGGCCAGACCCGACAAAGCTCGCGACAAAGCTCGCGACAAAGTTTTTTTGCGGCACGCCCATCTGCGTCATTAGCTTCAACACGCTGATTAATCCCTTGGGCGCAGCAAGGGCAGCGGCTCCCACGTGACAAAAGGAACGATCCGCCGTTTAAACCGCCCAAACATTTTGAAGTAAATTACATCATAGACACACTGTTCTTTCGTAAAAGATTGGTTTGCCCTGTGAGGCGAATCATATTCCGGAATAATCCCAAGGTTATCCTGTCCCAGAATCCGCTTTCGAACCGCCTCAGGATTGGCTATTACAATCGGCAATCCGGCCTTATGAATAGCCAGAAACATCCGTATTGTTTCCGCCATACGTGTAAACGACTCCCCACACAACTCCAGGATGAATCCATCATGTGTTTTGTATTTCGGACGATAGACATAGAGATCAATATGGGTCGTATTACCGCCACGCTTAATCTCCCACGGGTGACAGCCAATACTTGAATTGGCCGGATCCTTGCCATCAAGCCAGTCAGCAAAAGCAGTTTCTGAATCAGGGTCGATATCCTGCAGCCCGCCATCTCTGCCGTCCGCATATTTACGGTACATTTCCCGGCCTGACAAAGAAGAATCGACCGGATCATTCTTCTCCGCAGCCGCCAGATATGCAATACGGCAATATTCAAAATAGCGGTTGGCAGTCATTGCTGAAACCGTATAGTTATCCTGTCGCAGAAAATAACCGTCATCAACCAGCTTAACTATTTGACGACACTTACGAATGCCAAGCTCGCGGTCCAATCGATATAGATCCGGCAATGCATCACGGACCACGGCGTGAGACACTATTCCCTTTCGATAACTTAACGGATATTCCGATAGCACACGTTTAGCGGCCTTTACCCAGTCGCGCCCGACAACTTTCAACCAGGTGTGCGCATCTGCAATCAACGACGGCCAGACCTCGTCAGTAAGCTCGCTCAAGGTTCCGCGGTCATCCATGTTTGCCATTCCCGCCGGCTTTCGCGGCGGCACCTCGATGACGCCGTAATGCCGATCGTGATGCGCAATGTAGTATGTTTCCCGGTACTTGTTAACGTCCAGCTTATGCCATTTGCCCGCATTATCAGGAAACAACACAGTCCAGAAATGATCAAGACACGACAAATCATAATCAAATGTCTCAAGCTCTTTTAAAAATGTTCTAAGTTTTTTGTCCATCGTTCCCTCCTATAATCGAAAAAAGACGGCAAGACGCGGAGCCATTAAGCTATGCGGTTGAGTTGTGATTCGCTGTTTCGTTATGTGTATGCAGTCTGTTGCTTTACCGAATTCAAGGATTTTGAGTCCTTCCCGTAAGGCCTTCACAGCGGCCACGTCTGGGCTATGCCGCATCACTGCGACAGTCGCACCTGCTCCCCTGTCTTGCCGTCTACAATTTTATTCGTCTTCAAAACCAACCTGTGTTTCAAACGAAGCAATTCGGAGCTTCCGGTTTAGCTCACGGAACATGCACCGACATGCATCCAGGGCATCACGGCTCTCTTTGTACGAGATTTCGCTCCCGTCGATTATATCACGGTCCTCTTTGTAGATGACGGTCTGAAACGCCGAAGCCTCAACCTGTTCGTTAAGTTCTGCGAGCTGATTCTTCATTGCTTTCCGCACATCCAGAGCCTCCAGCAGATTCATCGTCTGTCCATCGAACTCAATTTGCGTCTCGTAGTTCGCTTTCTGAATCGCGCTGTTAAGCTTGCGCCGCTTGAACTCCAGTGTACGCAGCCTGGCACGTTCATCAGACACATCAAAATCCTTACTCGGCCGGTGTTTAATGTGACTATCCCCCCATAGTAGACCGCGCTTGGACACATTTGATCCCTTAACCAAACAGTTTTTGATTGTAACAATACGTGAGTCATACTCACCACGCAACTCCAACGCCTCAAACAAATATAAACCGCTGCGTTGCTGCTTTTCCATCCAGCACCTCCTTTTTTAATTGTTGACGTGTAGTATGTACTACCTGCAGCACGCCGTCAATATAAAAAAACACCTCAACCGTATTTTGCTCTAGCTTCCTTTACAAGCCCCGCAATCCCTGAATCGGGAGCAGACTTCAATTCCCGGATCAGTTCTGCAAACAGTTTAGGGCGCATTCGAATCGCTTCCTGCAGATCCGAAGAAACTTTACCAGCCAGTGCGAGCATCACATCCGCATCCTCACCCAGCGCATCGGCAAGCGCTTTGATTTTGGGCTCCGATGGAGGTGGAGCAATTCCGCGCTCAATTTTGCTTAGAAATGACGGTTCCAATCCGCATGAGAGCGCAACACGTCTTAGGGAATAATCCGGATTTCCGGACAACAAAGCAAGCCGTTGCTGCCGCACATATTTTCCAAAAGAAGATGCTGCCATGGATTTATTGTAGACCCAGTTTTAAACGGGATTCATTCCTCAATGCTTTGCATGTATCAATACAAATTTTAGCGATTTCTCGAGTCGCGCTATCACCTGGGTATCTATATTCAACCGCCGCGGCCGAAAGTATTGCCAGATTTATTGGCAGCATAAAGCACCTGTCCCTTTTCAATGATCTCGCGCATAAAAAAATCATTCATAGCAAGCCGTTCCTTAACGCGTTCCGGCGTGCGCACAATAACGTCAACGGGAACTTCTGCCGGCAAAGCCAGACGTATATCTGATGCTTTCGCAACTGCAGAATCATGATGGTCTAAAATCACGAGCAGATCCACATCAGATTCCTCTTCCGGATTTCCATAAGCATAAAATCCGAAAAGAATTATTTTTTCGGGATTAAACCGCCGAGCAACCTGTAAGGCGAAGTTTTTGATTTTATTCTTAGTAATCATATTATCATTTACAAGGAACAATGTTAACTTATTTGCTTTTACAATACATTACCGACCACGCCGGGGCGAGTAAAATTTGCAAGGTTAAAAGGTAGGTAGGGGGGAAGGGGTACAAAGGTTACAGAGTTACAGGGTTACAGGGGTTACAGAGTTACAGAGTTACAAAGTTACCCCGCTTCGCTCTTCGAGCTACGCAGGGCAGGCAAAGGTCGGAGGAGAGTTTGTGAGTTTGTGGGTATGTGGGAGAGAGAAGAGAGTGTTATCGATTCAAGATCGATTATG
>PXBF01000114.1 GCA_003567005.1 PVC group bacterium | reverse complement strand
GATGGCTGGTCGAGCGCGTTGGGCTTCGTTGTCCACGGCTTGGCAGCCGCAGCTACGGGAGGGCGGTTAACAGTGAAGTTACTGGCTAGCCGCGGCCCCGAGCGTGCTCGGATGATGCAGGAAAGAAACTTTGGGAGTTAAAATGTAGCCCGCTTTCGCCGAAAGCGCGGCTGTACGTGTGTAGAGCATGTGGTGTCCGTAGAGTGTCCAAGGGCTTTTCACTGGCTTTCTATGCACGATCCACGCGCGAGGCTGCTTACATCGAAAGCAGCCTACAAACAATGAAGTTACTGGCTAGCCGCGGCCCCGGGGTGCCCCCAGATGATGCATGATGAAACTGGGATGGTCTTGTGGCTGCGGCCGCCAAGGCCGTGGAAGGTTGATCGAGCGCGCATGGTGCGTCCATCCACGCTCTGGCGAGCGCAGCTACGGGGGCGGCTAACCATGAAGTTGCCAGACCGTTATTCTTATAATTGCATGATCGTGCTACTTGCGTTACATAGTGAGAGGGTTGAATATCACAATACGGATGAATGCGAGACGCGTATGAAGAAGGCTAAGGTAAAGAAGACGGTAGCTGTGGCGCTACGGCATGGGTTGGATACCACGGCATTGATCGCCACAGGTATTCTTAAGCACGCCAAAGAGCATGGATGGGAGCTCATCGACCTTCGCTGCTGGCATGGAATCATCCCTAAAAAAACGGATGGAATCATTTACGACGAGTTCATTGGCGATGCAAAAACCAGAGAAGGACTGATCAAGAATATTCCGCATCATGTCAAGATTCATCTGCGACGAGATACGGCTACCGCTCACGGCGTAACAACGGATATGGCCGCTCTGGGGCACAAAGCCGCGGAATACTATCTCGGGCGCGGTTTCCGCAATTTCGCGCTGGCCTCTTACCACAACCAATCCGAAGGATGGAAGGAAAGCCTGCGTACTTTCAAGGATTGGATCGAGAAGCATGGCGGAACCTGTCAAACCATTGAGGGGCTCCACTTGCCGGATGATGTTTTGTTCACGAGCGTACGAAACGAAGCCAGGGAAAAACTCCGCAAACTTGACTATCCGCTAGGGATATTCTGCGCGAATGACAGGCTGGCGGTTCGGCTTTGCTTCTGGTGCATGGAAGAGGGCATTGCTGTTCCTGAGCAGGCTGCCATTCTGGGATGCGACAATGACACCATCTCCTGCCAGCTCAGCCCGGTCCCGCTTTCAAGCATCAGTCCGGATCACGAGCGTGAAGGCACTGAAGCCGCCCGTCTTCTACAGCGCATGATGGATGGCGAAGCGGTTCCTCCCGGCACCATCGTCAAAATCCCTCCACTGGAGATTCTCACCAGGCGAAGTACCGATATAACGGCCCTTCAGGATAAGACAGCAGCCCAAGCGCTACGTTACATCTGGGATCACTACCAGACGGTCCTCTCCCCCGATGATATTGCCGCGTTCTGCGGCCTGCCGCGACGCAGCCTCGAACGGCGCTTCAAAAAAGCACTCGGCAGAACCCTCATGAAGGAGGTCATGCGCCACCGGCTTTCGAAGGCTGGTGAATTGTTGGTTACCACGGAAACACCGGCGGTTGACGTAGCCGCCCGTGTCGGGTTCATGAGCCCCCAGTACTTCAACTACCAGTTCAAGAAGAAATTCGGCATGCCCCCGCAAACCTACCGAGAGCGCGAACGCAGCAAGGACGCAGCCAGCCAATAACGGGACGACTGCAGACCACAGATCACGGTTAGTCTGTAACTTCTCAGCTTGTAGGCTGTCTTTCGCCGAAAGCAGCCTCGCCCGTGGATCGTGCATAGAAAGCCCGTAAAGAGTCCCTTGGACATTCCACGGACACCACATGCTCCCCCCACGACCAGCCTCGCTTTCGGCGAAAGCGGGCTACCTTTTTACTTCCAAAGTTTCTCCTCGGCATCCTCTTGGTAGCCCAAGTGCCGGGGCTAGATTGTAAATACATTGGTCTGCAGACTGCAGTCGGAAGTAAGACGTGCGAGGAGAGATGTAGCGTCTCCTCCTGCCTCACCAACCTATCAACGCATCAATCATCAATCTCCCCCCTAATCCCTCTCAAAGACCAGCCAAGGGGAGGTCCAATCGTCCGGGTGCTCCGGATCGAATCCCCCCGCCTGAACGAACATATAGTGCCTGTTGTGCATACGGGCATGCTGCACGGCCAATGCCTCCTTGCGGTCTACATCCAGCAGCATGGAACCCGTCCACACCAGCAATGGATCGCTTGTGGCCAGATCATCGACGATCGTAATGTCCCGCATGCGCGGATTCGACGCCTGTTGCGGTGAACGTAGATCGGAGTCGCGAATTTCTTGCACCTGCCCCACCAATGTCCAGGAACCAACTGCTCCCGCATTGCTGCTAAACTGTCCGTCCCAGATGTAGAGGTCATCATCCGCATCGCCATCACTGTCCGGGTCCTGCGCTTCCTGCCATTCGGCATTGCGAAGCCCCACCAACTGCAAACCGCGGTACAGTTCATCGCGCAAGGGTGGCAGTTTTCTACGCCGTAAAAATACCGTCAGAGAGTTGCCTCGACGTGCCAAGAAACTTTTTGCAGCAAGATGCACCCGTCCCCCCTCAAAATGTTTCCACCGATGCTCACGAATCATGGACCCTATCGGCGCAGCGCCTCCTCGGCGAGGCGTCGCTCCATCTCGCTGGTAAATCTGCTCGCCATTGATATAGATCTCGATGCCATCACCATTTCCAACATGCGAGGTCCCCCCAAATAAGACGCGATAGTTATACCCCTCTTCAAAGGGCGGAACGTCAAACACACCAGCAACAAGTAATACCTCATTTTCCCAGAGGGTATTGGGCGGCTCTCCACAACCACAAAAATCAAACCCACGACCTTCATGGCGATTGCAACGCCTGTCCACCGCACGCTTTTCCCCTCCGCGGTTTGCAAACGGGGCCAACCCGCGCTGCCATTCAGCAGCGGCCGAATGAAAATCCGGTTGGTTCCAATTCTCCATCCCCTCGGGATACGTAACCTCGCGATAGCGTGACCGAGCTCCCTCTTCCCCGAATGGCATCGGCTCTGCCGGGTCGAAGCTATGATACCACCACTCCATCTCCGTGCGGTCCGGACCGTAATCATGCCAGTTATAGTAATCGATGCCTGCCTGCTGGTACAGCACCACAAGATCCTCGACAGTGTCATCCGCCTGATCACGATGAACCCGGTTACGTCTGCTGCCCGGGCGGGTAAGGCGTGTCACAAACAAGTCTCGCGCGTTATTTACCACAAACTCTGGAATCAACTCATTCCGCGTCAAAGCCTGCAATCGCGCCTGCATATCTGGATTGTCGGCGAGTCG
>PXBF01000044.1 GCA_003567005.1 PVC group bacterium | reverse complement strand
GCTCATTACGAGTGAGCTGCTCTACCAGCTGAGCTACGTTGGCAAACCGTTTTTTCTTAGGGAATTACGACTTGGTTTGCGTGTCGATCATCCTGCTTCAGGCTCGATTGTTACGACTTTTGTTGAAATTTACCTATCGAGCGCTATGACTTACTCTGAAGCGTGTGGAAAGATAGCAGGGGCAAAATAGCATGGCAAGTCTTTTCAAAAGGACAGGTAGTCCGTATTGGTATGGACGGTTCCAGGCGACAAGAGGCGAGCCTTTTACCGTCGCCAATGGGAGGCATTTACCGGCTGGCTTAAGAAGAATCACGCAGAAGTCCTATTATCTGCAAGAACTAAAGAACTCAACGAAGGTAACGAAAGGGCATCTGTTCCCGCAAAGTGCGGAAAAATATTTGAAGGATAGTGCCGCAATACCAAAGCGTGTTCAGAAGCACTTCAAGGATTGCAAGATAGAAACGCATGAAAAGCCGACAGGTAAGCACCGGAAGAAAACGATAGTGCGTGTAGGGTTTCACAGTCTCAGGCATTCGTTTGTGAGTCTATGTGCAGCCACACTATATGACCAATGTTGCCTAGTTGTTATATGTTTGCTAGCGTTTCGTGGATGAAGATTAAATCGACGATTCCTTATTTGCTTGTATTTCTATCTGGCTTTGCATCCTTGACCCTCCAATTGCTTTGGATACGGCAACTCGGGCTGCTTTTCGGCAATACGGCCCATGCCGCCGACATGACGCTGGCTATCTTTTTTGCGGGTCTGGCAATCGGAAGTTGGTTCTGGGGTGGGAAGTCGGCTACCGTTCGCAATCCCATGATGACCTTTTTCGGATTGCAGGTTGGCACGGCTTGCGGTGCCCTGCTGTATTTTGTGATCCTGGCTTTGTTCCATGGCATCTATCCACTGGTTTATCAGAATGTCCGGTTGCCTCCCTTGTTGTTCGCGGTGAAAGCACTACTAGCGTGCATTTTGATTTTGCCGCCGACTTTCTTCATGGGAGGAACCGTTCCCATGGTTGTTCAGGCGCAGATTCGTGATCGACGTACCTTCGGGGCACGTGCTGCATGGCTATATGCCTTGAATACGCTTGGGGCGGCTTTGGGAGCCTTGGCCACTGGTTTTTATTTCGTCCGGCTGATAGGGTTCACCTGGACCTGTATTCTTGCGATTGGGCTTACAGCCGCAACCGCGTTTCTTGCCTTTTGGTTTTCCCAGGAGCGGGATCCTACGGGCGAAGAGCACCTGTCGGATGCTGGGGATGCAGCGCCCCCGACGAAGGGTCACAGCATGAAGCGCCTGCCATTATATGGCGTCTGTTTTGTTTCAGGTTTTGGATTTCTTACGCTTGAAGTGGTTTGGTTCCATTTGCTTGCGCAGATTCATACGAACTCGATCTATAGCTTTTCCAGTGTCCTTGTGATTGTCTTGTTGGCACTGGGGCTCGGAGCCGCCGTAGCTGCCCGGCTGGCGCGATTGCCGCTCAAGCCCTTGCCGCTATTGGCGGGACTCTTGGTAATCGGTGGATTTGCTATCATGTTGTCACCGTTCGTGTTCATGCATGCTACAGAGGGATTCCGCATGCTGGATACAGGCCGCAGCTTTGGGGCGTTCATGCTGGATTTGCTTGTCAAAGGAACGGTCTCGCTCGGATTCCCTGCATTCTTGCTGGCTCTGATTTTTCCGTTTTTGCTCAAAGCGGCTGAAGCGCATGTATTGCAACCAGGCAAGACGATGGGGAAACTCGCGGCAATCGATACCATCGGTTCGATTATGGGGGCCTTGCTGTGTGGGTTTGTTTTTCTTGGAGCTTTGGGTAGTTGGCGCACCATACAGTGGGTTGCCGCGCTATACATCATCATCGGTCTGTTGATGCCAATCGGAAGTTCCAAGGCGACTTGGGCATTGCGGGCCTCCGGTGGCGCGCTGCTCATTTTGCTTTTTACACTGCTCAGTCCCGTGGATATGCGCGTAACGGGATGGAATCCTGCCAGACCCCCGGAAGAGATCCTGGATGTGTGGGAGTCCAGTCACGGTACCGTCTCGGTGATTCGTGATCCACAAAGTGGATACGTCATCAAACTCAATTCGAACTATTGGCTGGGATCAACCGGAGCCGCTTGGTCCCAGCATTTCCAAGGGAGAATCCCGCTTTTGTTTTTCCCAGAGACGCGCAGTATATTTTTCCTGGGCATGGGAACCGGCATGAGTGCTGGTGGTGCCCTGCATGCACGTTTCGAACAGGTCGAGCGCGTGATTGTCAGTGAACTGATCCCCGACGTTGTGCAAGCGGCCCGCACCTATATGACGGGTGATTTCGGTGCCGTAGGTACACAGCCGGTAGATTATACGAGCGGTCTGTTCGAGGATCCGCGGGTTTCCATTCTGGTTGAGGATGGACGTCAATTCCTGATGGCGAGCGGAGAAACCTTCGATATGATCAATGGGGACTTATTTCTGCCGTATGAGCGCGGTGCTGGCAGCCTGTACAGTCGTGAGCATTTCAGGAACGTGAAAAGGAGCTTGAAGCCAGAGGGGGTGTTTGTCCAGTGGTTGCCGATGTTTCAGCTCACGGAGTTTGAATTTGGCGTGATTGCCCGCACCATGTTAGACGTTTTTGATCAAGTGACGATCTGGCGTAATAATTTTTTGCCGGGGCAAGAAGTTGTCGCGCTCGTTGGGCATAAGAGCGGTCGGCCGCTTCCTGCGGCTAAAACCGAATCCTACCAATCCAGAAGATCTGAAATTGCCGGTAAGCATCCGCTGCGCATTGACAGCGTGAACCTGCATTTCGATGAAGAGTCCGTGTTGGCCTTCTACATTGGGAATCTTACGCAGGTCGCGGATCTTTTTCAGGACTATCCGATCAATACGGATAATCGTCCTGTCATCGAATATACGGCTCCCATCACGATCACGCAAAAGATAGACGGATTTGCGCCCACGCTTGTCGGGCCGCGTTTTGTCGAATTCGTGGATCGCATTATCGCGCACAGTCCACCGGAAACGGATCCAATGTTGATGAATCGTTCGGTCGCCAACCGTCGGCTGGTGCGGGCTGGCACCGAGCTACACCGCTACTGGGTAACCAGAGCCATGCAGCAGCCGCAGATGGCGTCGCGAGCGTGGCAAACATTCTCCCGCGAATGGGGAAACGAATAAAGACTTAGGCCTTCGGTCTTTTCTCCCAATCACAGGCTAGTGAAGGCACTTGGGCGGCCATGATGATGCGGATGTGAAACTTGAGAATTGAATGTCCAATATCCAACAAGGTTGTTACACTAAATATGCTATATCTTTCGTAAGGCATTATCAATACGATCTTTATGTTTCGAAGAGGCATAAAGTTCTTCGTG
>PXBF01000006.1 GCA_003567005.1 PVC group bacterium | reverse complement strand
TGATTCTCCAAATTCGTCTCGGAAGACTATTGTTATAACCAATCTGCCGAATTCTATAAAAATCATGCGCAGCGATCTCAACCTTATGAGATTTGGCAATAGACTCGAATTGTGAAAATGATGTACGCATCATGCATTCCAAATTGCTGCGTTTGATTCTTTTATGGCTAAAGATTGAATCATCCGCAGCCAACTTTTTAGATGAATATATTTGGTTTGAATCGCCTTTGCAAAATACTTTCGGCAGCGCGAATCATGGTTTCGTCGCAACGCTTCACCGACAAAATAATAACCAGCCGCCAAGCGCTGTCTTTGCAAGCTTTGCGTTTTGCCAAGATCATTAGATCCGGGGCGAATTGCTGCCGCCTTCTCTAAAAACTGCGTTTCGTCCTCTCCTCGTCTTCTTGCCAGAAACGCACCCCGCGAGCACTCGTGAATTTTACGTTGCCGCTCGACATTACCCATCGAGATTCCATCCGGGAAAATCCGGCAGCGATATAGCACCTCCCGAACGCCGGCAAACTGACCGCGCTCGGCCAGCCGATACCACAAATCCCAATCCTGCCCGTAGTAAAACTCTTCTCGATAGCCACCCGCATTACGGTATGCATCGGCACGAAACATCACCGAACCATGATGCGCTGGCCCCTCCAACAGATCGCCATTGTCTTGATCCGAAAGTACATTGGCCACCCATACCGGTTCATCAGAAACGGATACGCTCTTCTCCTTGGTCGCATACAGATGCTCCCATTCAGGTCCGCAGCACTCCGTCCAACACGTCACCAGAACCACCTCGGGATGTTCATCAAGAACTGCCCGTTGCCGAGCCAACCGCTCGGGCAACGTAACATCGCCAGCATCAATACGGGCAACATACTCCCCCTTGGCCGCCGCACAGCCATCGATCAAGGCTTTCGTCAGTCCCTCATTCGTTTTGGTGATAATACGCATTATAACATGCTGCTCACTTGATGCAGCATGTCTTCAACGAGCTGCGAGGATACAGACAAATCACGATATGCAATCCCTTGCGAATGATCCCCGAATGGTTCTCCATAAATCAATCCATAGTGATGGCCGAGCGTTGCGGCCAAGGCGTAGAAGTGAGGATTGGGACGACCGGGATCGCTAACTTCAACAACAATAGCCCCCGGGGGACAAAAGATCATATTGGCAAGGCCTGCGCCATGCAGGCCCCAAAGAACGCGTGTTTCTCCTAGCAATGTACATTGATCTCGAAAAGGTATATTCTCTAGAACATGTCGTTCAAAACCAGCATGCTGCAAGATTGGCCAGATCTGATCTTCATTGGCCAGCTTCCGCCAGCGCGCCTCACGCCGACTAATAAAAACACGTCGGCTTGCGGATGACACTGCGTGGGGAACAAGCCTCTTTCGCAAACGATCCAGCAGCGGGCGACAAAACGGATCTGCATCAAAGACATCTATTGTACGACACCTAATGCCATCGTCCAGTGGTCGTATACGTTCCGCATCTTCTACGCCCAGCATCTCAAGCGATTGGCTCATAAAAGAAGTACACCATTGCCTGTCAGGAAGCATGAGTCGATCAGCAACACCAAGCTCCTCGGTCAGAATTATACGTGGCAGAATCTGCGTCACCCAACGGAAGTAGGAACCCGGAAATCGCGTCAAGACCCAAGCCACATGATCCTTAGGGCGGCATTCACGGCGATGGCGCAGCATATTCGCATGTCCTTTGCGATATTCCAAACCCTGCACGCAGAGCCTATGGTTGTCTTCCGTAACAATCGCATACGAATCGCGGCCCCATTCATTGGCACAACAGAGCACGCGTGCATTGCATACTCGGGCATGCCGTGCGGACTTTGTCTTTAGCTCAGGCACATCATAAAATGACAAATTCAGTCGATCTGGCACATTACGCGAAAGTTCCTCGCGAGCCAAAATATTGAAGGGGAGAGGGAAACGATGATCTTCGGCAGAAATATATTCATCAAAACTGTTAATGCCATGTGATCCTTGCACCCAAGGATCAGCGGTCGGCAATCCCAAATAGCCAAACAATGCAGGATCAAGACCAAACCGCTCCATCCCAGAACTTGCCAGCCGTGAGATTTTTGCATCCAAACGATCTTTGAAAGATAACATCAACAATAGCCCTTTGCTAGTATAGCAACCTAATTACACTCCATCTTGAGCATCGGATATCTAGTTACAAAATTCTTTCACCAGAAATATCGACACATGAAACACGACCAACTGATATCTGTCGACCCAAGAACAACATGGCTCTCATACGACCCCGAAACAGCTCTGAACTAATCTTGCCCAACTTCGCAGATTGCCTGGCCGACAAAAGAGCGCCTGTCTAAAATATAATCGGCAACGCCGATCACGGTTACGCCGAAGCGCTTCACCAATGAAGTAGTACCCAGCGGCATGATCTGCTGGCAATGACTTCTGTTCACCCTTACTTCCATTCTTGACGCTAGGCCGTATCGTAGCTGCCCTTTCTAGAAATGGTGTTTCATCTTCTCCACGTCTTCTCGCCAGAAACGCACCCCGCGAACAGACATGTATCTGACGCTGACGCTCCACATTTTGCATCGAAATACCTTCAGGGAAAATACGGCATCGATACAATACCTCTCTCACGCCTGCAAATGTACCGCATTCGGCCAGACGATACCACAAGTCCCAATCCTGCCCGTAGTAAAATGCGGATCGATAACCACCAGCTTTGCGATATGCATCGGCCCGCATCATAACGGAAGGATGCGAAGTCGGTCCAACTTGCCGAGAACCATCACCTCCATCTTCAGGAAAAGGCAACTTCCAAATGTAATCATGCTTCACTTCCTCAGGCAGGACGTTCCGCGTTGTATAAAGCGGCTCCCATAAAGGACCGCAACACTCCGTCCAACACGTTGCTAGCACCGCATCGGGATGCGCATCCAGCACCGCTCGCTGCGTCTTCAGGCGCTCCGGCAGCATAACATCGCCATTATCAATGCGGGCAATGTATTTACCCTTACCTGCCGCGCAGCCATCAATCAGGGCCTGGGTCAAACCTGCTTTCAATTTGGCAAGAACACGAACACGTTCATCACGGTGCTTGTAATCCGAAAGAACCGCCTCTACCGCAGAATCTGTTGAGCCATCATTCACAATGATGAATTCAAAATGACCTTCTGACTGACAAAGAACACTCTCAATGGTCTCAGCCAAATACTCGGCACCATTGTAGACACCCATAACCACCGACACAACAGGGCTACTCATACCGGCTCCATCCAGGATTGCGCGAGGGTATGCTCTCCGCGCTCACGTCCAATAATGGACCGCGCCAGACCTACGAACCTAGCCGTGTGCTGCCAACCGAC
>PXBF01000061.1 GCA_003567005.1 PVC group bacterium | reverse complement strand
TCCCGACCTCTTGGGAGAGTCGGGACGTCGGTGGTGAAGAAAGTTGAGAGATGCCAGCAGCTTTACCGCAACGTTTACCTCCACCGACACAAGGTCGGTGGGCGGTTTATACCGGAAAGTTATAGAAGGTGGTATAACCACTAATTGTGCCCATGATGCTAATTGTGGTTTTGGTTCGAGCACAGCACAGGGAACACAGAGAAGCACAAAGGCTGGCAGGCTCTGCTGTTTTTGGACAGAAAGATCATGACAGAAAAAACTGGTGGGCTTTGTGGGGGAGTTGGTTGCTGGGGTGTCGGCTTTTAGTCCTGTTTCGTGATGAATGAGATAGATAAAAGTGCCCGCGTCGCTGACGATGTATTTCCAGTTGGATTCCTTCTTCTGGAGGCGCGTAAAAGGCATCCGGTGGAAACGCATTGGTGATGGCCAATACTTTTTGTGGCGCGAGTTCCATGACGAGATCCAGGTCATGGGTAAATCGAGGGATGCCATACAGCATACTGGCAACGGAACCCGTTGCCATGTAGCGGATGCCTGCATTTTCAATTTGCATATAGTTGCGGTGGGAGGCTACAACGTTTCAGCATGCATGATCTGTGCAACCCGAGGCCGGGGCTGACCGCCGCCTTTCGCCCTTCGACTCTGACATTCGGTTTATTCCTCGATGACGCTGATGGTATAGTAAACCATGGGGGCCTCGACAGGGTCGAATGATACGGTATAATTGGTGCTGTCGCTTGTGTATTGCGGATTCGGGGCATGTTGCCAATTGATGGGGTTTTCCATCAGATTGGTGGTATACCAAGGAGTGGGTACAAGACTCTCGGAGTCGGTGTTAATTGTCGCGTAGAGACGGTCTCCACCCTGCCAAAATGCAGTGATCTCCACAGTCCCCGTGTATCCGCCATTAACGGGTGGTCCATTGGTTCCTGTTGGCCAGGGAATGAGCACTTGATTCTTGTTTACGGAACCGATGTGGGAGTAATCGCTCTCATCGGTTTGCCATGCAAAGTCGGTCCGGTTGCTACCTGTTCCAATCAGGAAGAAAGGTGAATCGCTCAAAAAGGCCGTATCATAACCAGCGTATTGGAAGGAACTATCAGCAAGGCTCATATTGAAGCCGGCCCCCTGATTACTTGTGTCATATGCGATCCGTTGTTCAATAATGCCGATGGGGCGCGCGAGTTGCAAGCCGCCTCGGCTTGGCAACGTGGCAGTCAAATCCATATGGCGTTCTGCTGTATTTTCATTGCCCAGCACGAAGAATCCGTATCCATCGGTATTTCCGAGGGTAGTCGGGTTTGGAATTTGATAGGTGATATTTGTGCTAAAGTCGGTATTAATCACGGATACTTCCCAGTTGCTAATATCTGCATGTGCAATGCCAGCCACTTCGATGTACTGGAGCAGGGGCGAGGAGCCGAAAGCATCCATGGCAACATTGAATTCGTTAATCCAGATTTGGCCGGGTAGGGTTGCGAACGCGATGTAGTATGGTGTTGGATTTGGCTCATCCTGATTGAAGTTAAGTGGCCAATAATGATCGGGCGTCTGGAACGTACGGTACATCTGCGGGCTGGACTCTTCAGCAAAGAACCCATCAAACGTGGCAACTACCTGATATTGAACGATCTCATCCTCAACATTAGGAGCGGGGATCGGATCCATGGTGCGATATGTAAAGGTACCATTGTCGGAACTGATCATTTCCATGTCGCGTGTGCCTGGATTATTATATTGTCCCCAATCATTTGTTCCGAACGCATACAGCAGGGATAGCTGTATGTTCGTGGGGGTTAGAAATAGGTCTGATACTTCCACCTGAACATCTACATCATCGAAGTAGCGCGGTATTTCGGGAATGGTCTGGATGGATTGCAGGCGCAAACCAGCGGCCATGGGAGCGGTCAACAGGAGATTGTCGATGGACACGCGTCCTTGGTTCCCGGAAGTTGGATTCAGGCGAATGGCTACATATTCGTTATCGCGATCAAATACAAAGTTCCGATATTCTTGCCATTCGGTACTGTTGACATTCACGGTATCGAGTAAGGTCCATTGGTTTTGTGGGGTCAATCGATCCGTTGATGAAACGATTTGTATGGTTGCGTCGGTTTCATCCCAAGCGCGATATTGGAAGCGGATTTCGCCGATACCATCCGGCATACGGGCAGACTGGATGAAGGGGTAGAATTCATCATTGGTTGACCCACCAGTCCTGTCGGTGTAACTGTTGTTCAAGAAGGCCCCAAACTCGTTGTTTAACTGCGGATATAGCCAAGGGCTGTTTGCGCTGTCGACGATTCCACTTGGTCTTGTATCCGTAATCAACACATTGTATCCCCACCAAGTCGTATCGTCAATTGGAGGTGGTGATGTGACGACGATATTGTCGATGATCAGTCCATCGTCATGGCCATTTGTTGTGTTGCGGATGCGAAGACGCCTGATGTTTTCTGCAAAGGCGCGGTCTTCCACCAAGTAGCTGAATGAAGGGTTAGCCCATCCCGAGCCGGAATGATTGTCTACGGAAGTAAGCGTTTCCCATGTTGGGAAGCCTTCGATCTGGTATTGAACCTCAAACGACACCGGGCCCGAGGCGTCTTGGGCCCGGCGATAATCAAATGTCATGACAGATGCGCCACCGGGGAGTGGCGGTGAAGCGATATACTGCGTTGATCCGTCGCTACCGCCGATGACACGCGAGTTACGCATTTCGATGCCGCGTCCAGTTCGCCCGATACTATCGACCCATACGTTCTGGGCATTCCATCCGTTTTGGCTAACATCTTTGGCTCTCCACCCATCCTTGTAGACATTGCCTACGACAAGGTAATCGCCGGCGGGGTTATTGCTGAAGTAGCGAATGCGAATGAACCCGTCTTCGGGTCTGCGGACATCGACGCTATAGCGTCTGTAATCAGAATGCGTGATATCGCTATATGTAGCGACCGTTGTAAGGGGACTAAAACCCAAGTCGGTGGCAAATTCCACGCGTGCTTCGATGGGATCGCCGACATATCCTGGGCGTCGATAGGTATTGCCCTCACGTTCCCAAGCGTCGCGTCCGATCCATCCATCTGCATTATTGCTAAAGTTTTGATCATAGATCAGCGGTGCTTGGGGATCGTAGGATGTATCTTCATTCAGGTTTTCATACACACGGACACGATTCAGGGCTACGGTTGCATCGAGCGTGTTGACGCCGAAGGTTGACGAAGGGGGTAGTGCACTGCTATCGGTCCATGCTTGCGCTCGTGCAGAGGTTCCCTGATACATGCGCATTCTCGCTTCACCTGGGTTCACGCGGTACAGGACAAAGGAGAATGTATCCGTTTGGCTGTCGGTTATATTTCCGCTAAAGGCAGCGGAGTGACGGCGGCGCGTTGACGTGCCATCCTTGTGCGTCCAAAGCTCCATGCGCCACCGATTCGAATCATATTGTACAACGCGTGCTTCGTAGTAATTGTCGGGATCAATATAATTGACAATGATCGATTTGAAGGCATGACCAGCTTCCGTACGTGCGCTATTGAGGGGGATTTCGAGTGCTTGCAGGTCGACGGTGACGCGTACACTCTCCTCCGTGAGACCTGTATATGTTGCTGGCCGGAAGTCGTTCGGGCGTGCCGCGCGCAGCTCGACTTCAAAGGTTCCAATGTCGGTTTTGGCTCTCGGAGAGTCGACGTTGCGCACACGGCCGCCGGGTATCAGCAATGCACCTCGGCTATCGGCCTGATCGACTAAAATACCACCTTCCGTGATGACGTAATCTACATTGACGCCTTCTACAAACGAGGCGGAATCAATATTCCAATCTTCGGGGTAATCTTGCACGAGCTCATCATCCCAGCCACTATCGAAGCTGTCCGCGCGGATTTTCCTGTCGCTTTCCGTCCAGTCTGCAAAGTTTTGTGAAAATTGATCCATCATGATGGCCGCATAACTTTCCCCAAATAAGACATTATCTGCTGGCCAGTTTTCAAAATCCTGATATACGGCTCTTACGACGGTATATTGACCGCTGTTTTCGTTAAAGCGGAATATATATTGGCCTTCCAGGTTTTCTCCCGGGAGTGTAATGGCAAAATCACCAGGTGTGGCATTGCCAAACAGAGGCGCATTGGTTGCGGTCTGGTTGCTATCGCCCCACGAGCTCGTAAGGCCTTCGGTTACGGTTTCACCATCGTAAAACCCGAAACCGTCAAAGGTAAAGATAGGATTGCTGATGGGCGTCACGAAGGAGACAATGCCTTCCCATTCTCCCTCGTTTTGCAACATCAAATCTACCTCGGGGTCGCCGTCAATCGTCACATTGATCCGTTCGTAGGCAGAGGGGAACCTGCGCACACGGTACTGGAAGTCTTCGCTGGTAAAGGTCGTGGGGCTGCGGTCTGATCCCGGCCGTCCATCATTGTATCCCTTGAAGTCGGCACGTATACGGTATTCGATTTCTGTCAAGTTAGGGTACCCTGGAATTTGACCGATAAAGAGCCCATTATCATAGCGTTGCATCCTCGCTTCTTCCCATGGGCCTTGGTTGTTGGTCTGGTATTCGATAATACCTTCGATATTCAGTGCTTTGTGGAACGTGGTTACACTTTCAATTGTGGCGTATACACTTATCGGTGCGAATGCAGAGGGGTACGCTGGATGCATATCATATTCATCTGCTGCTACGAATACGGGTGGGTATGTTATTTGAATGTTGTCAATTCCCAACCATGAAAGATCCTCGCTGGTTGCATTGTCACGAAGGAAGCGAATTCGCAGCGGTTCATATTCATCAAATCGCAGCGTATAAGAGACCCAGTCAGGGCTATTAGGGTCAACATGTCTGTTTGTTATGGTTGTTAGTGGCTCCCAGTTAATGTCGTCTGTCGATGTAAAGATTTGAAGTTCAAAAGGGCCTGTCCCGCCTGCATCGGTATAGCTGCGCAAATCAAAGCTTAGAACACCAATGCCATTTGTGAATACAGGGGTTTCGATATAGGAATTCATTCCCGTGACACCTGAGAAAAGTGTATCCGGGAAAAATGCTGGCGCGTTTCCAGATGTGCCACCAACAAGTGCCGTTGTGATATGGATATCATTAATGGTCCATCCATTTTCGGTCATGTTGCCGGGAGCAGATGGGGGCGCCGTGGTTCCAAAGGCATCAAAGTTTTGTTCCCCTGCTAACATGTCTTCTACGTTATAACTTTCTGGGTTGCCCGTACGATCCAGTGGGTCGCGCGCTGATTGGAAGTTACCAGAGGCAGGGTTGAAGTAGGTGCTTTCGACATAGAACTGCATGGTTCCTGCGGCACCCCTCGGTATGGTACCAACGTAGGTGTTTCCTGTTGTGTTGGTCATGGGGGCAGGGTCGTATACCCCATCGGTTCCCACACGAAACCACAGTGTGGCATTCGTGATGGATGCGCCAAGCGTTGGGGTGAGGGTTACGCTTACATCGACGGTATCGAGGATCGTCGGGTTTACGGGGCTATACTCGAGATCTTCAAAGGTTATCGTGGGACCTGGCTGGGTGATTATAACATCATCCAACAGCAGTTGCGTTTCCGGTGCGCCTGCCGGAACCACAATGCGCATTTGGGTTAGCTCGGGGCGGTCAATGGGAACACGCGTAAAAAAGTATTCAGGGGTAAAAATCTCCTCTTCTGTTGCCAGAGTGACCCAATCGCCTGATGCGCCGGCTCGGGCTTGTACTTGGAATGTAGCGGGATTTTGCAAGGTTGTGGATGTGTTGCGATAGCGGAACATGACGGTGCCGATGCCATCTGTCAGGATAGGCGACATGATTGCGCGTTCTTCCGAGGTCGCCTCGAACTGGATGCTGAACCCATCATGTGCAAATGCGGGATCATCTGTCGCACGCCCTCTTGTCAGTGTCCAGCCGTCGATCGTATGATTGCCAAAATTTTCAGCAGCATCCCAGTCGTCGAATGGTTGGTATTCGGCCTGTTGAATATTGTAGCGGTTTAACGCCTCATTGAATTGAAATAAGAGCCATCCGGCAGACGCAGCGTCAATCCGGATGTCATTGGCCAACGGGTCATTGGTCAAATCACCAAAGATGGGCAGGGTTGTGGTGGTTTGGTCGGGGTCGCTCCAACGAGTTATTTCTTCGTTTTCAGTCTCGAAGAAGACATCAACGTCAGCAAGGGGTCCAACGGGTTCAAGACCGATCCAGTCTTGATTCATAACCAGTTCCATGGGCACGTCCAACTCGCCAGCGACGCGAACCGTGTCGAACGCACTTGCGGGCAAAGCCCCCAGCAGGAAAAAGCTTCCTGTGGCAGTTTGGGGGGAATCGGCGTTAAAGCCGTCAAAGCTGACAATCACTTCATAGGTAATCGTTTCCAGGGCAGGAAGATTTTCTGGCAGGGTAACTTCGTAGCGTCCTGTTTCGGGGTTGATTGACAATGGCAGGGTGCCGGAAGTCCCGGATGCTTCCCATTCGAGTGTGGGTTCTATATTTATGGCACTAAGCGAGGGGACAATGTCTGCCCAGAAGAGAATCGTATCGCCTTTGCGTGGCATTGCTGGTTCGATCCCGTGATCAAGGATCAGTACCGTGGCTGGAGGGTCAGATACGGTGATATCGTCGATGCCAAGCCACGAGAAGCTGCTCATGGTTGCATCGCCGCGAAAGATGCGAACTCTGCCCTCGTCGTAGGCGTTAAGGTCGACGGAATGTTCAGACCAAGTTGAGGATGTCAGATTCGTAATGGTTTGTACAGCGACCCAATCTACATCATTCGTGGTCCATTGCACTTGCACACGGAAGGGGCCTGTACCCCCGGCCGTCGTGTAATTTTTCAAATAAAACGTTATATTGCCGACGCCATTACTCATCCACGGTGTTTCAACATAGGAATTGGTGCCCGATACGCCCGAAGCACTTGTGTCGGGAAAATATGCGAGCTGGTCTCCGGCGCGGGGCGTGTCCAAGATCCCGCTAGTCAGAATATGCATGTCATTGATCGTCCAATCATCGACGGTTTGTGTACCCGGATCGGCATTGGGCCCCGGCGTTGTCGTTTCGAAGTCGTCAAAAGTTTGCGTAAGCACATGTGCATGCACAGCACTGAGACTTGCCATCCATAATGCTATGACGAGAGCGATGGTTTGCTGATATTTTATCATGATAACTCCTTACTATTTCAATTTATACAAAAGTAGTTCGCAGTAGCGTTTCATGTACAGTAAATGATGCGTTTGTATCCTTTATCAGTTCACTATAACTGTACAACAACTATTTCCAAAACGCGAGGTGATTCATGTCATGATCTTGCAAAAAGTTACTTTTTTTTAAATTTCTGAAATTCGTGGTTGATTTTGTTTTTATGAAGCCGTATTATCAGCATTGGGTTATGTAAGGGAAAAGCTTAAGACCGTTATGTTGGGGTCGATGGAAACAAGGGATGGAAACAAGGAAAGGTAGGCAACATGAACATGAAAAAGAAGATGATGTTCAACTGGGTATTGTCAGGTATCGTGGCAAGTCTATTTGTGGGGTACAACGCACTTGGACAAGTGCAGACCACAGATAATTTTGAAGAGAGCTTTGAGGGCTTTAGTGTAGGAGACTTCATTGTTCAAGAGAGCGGGTTTTGGGAAGGCGACCCAGAGGCGGGTGTTATTGTTTCCACGAACTATGTGGCAAATTATGTTGGTGGTGCATTTCCTTTGAACTACGATCACGATTTGTTAAATAACGCGCTATGGTTTGAAAATACACTGACCAACGCCGTCCCTGCTGGTCAGTCGAGCCAGACCAATTGGGTAGACATGGTGCTCAACCCGACCTTCAACGATGAAGAGGAAGCACCAGCGCTGCCGCCCGAAGGATCAATCGCCGGTGTGTATTTTACTTCTAACGGAACATTAGTGGTATCGCACACGCCTGATAACAGCGTTACGCCGATTACTTGGGTTGAAATTCCTGATGTTCAAATTAATGAGCAAGATTGGATTCGCCTGACGATCGCAGCGAATTTGCAGGATGGGGGAACACCTTTCACAGGCGGAAATACGCGTTTTTACCAGATTTACATTAACGGTGAGGTTGTCTCAAACGAGGTTGCCTTCCAATCTACGGACCGTGAAAGTGGTGGAAACGGGACGTGGTTTGGTGCAGCAGCAGGTGCTGGCAAGACCACACTATCGGGCACCGTTTTCCAAGGGACCGGTTATGTTGATGACGTGGTCGTACGGAACCAAAGCGTTTTGGCGCAGGTTGCGATTACGGACATCGATTGGCCTACACTGGAAGATGATGGGCCATTCCCTTACGGTAGCATTACCATTGGTGATCTGGTGCTAAACGACGATGGGGAAGCTCGTGACGAGGAAGAGGATCCGATAGCTGGTGTGTTCTCAATTGATGCCGATCCGAGCGTGATTCCAACGGTCGGGACAAATGTGTATAGTTTGCGTTTTCAGCCAGATGATTTGGCTGCATTCTCGCCTGCTGTCGGCGGCTCTGTTGAGGTCGTAGTAACTGCTCTACCATTGACAATTACTGCAAGCAATATTGTTAAGGAAGCCGGTGAAGAGTATGTCTTTGTTGGCAATGAATTCTTCACAGATCCGGCAGTCTTAGTTGGTGACGATGAGGTCACGAGTGTCACCTTAACAAGCGATGGAGCAGATGAGGAAGCGGCACCAGGCACGTACGACATTGTTATCACTGACGTTGATGGCGTTGGGTTGGAGAACTACGATATGACGTGGGTGAATGGCACGATGACCGTAGAAGGAGATCCTGAAGACGGACCTTCGCAAGCTTGGTTAGATGCGTTTGGTTGGACGGTAGCAGACTTGGATGAAGACCGTGGCGGTGGCATGACCCGTCGTGAGGCATGGTTGGCATCCGTGAATCCGCAAGACACGACTGAATTATTCGAGATTCATAGTGTTTGGCAGGCAGACGGTACCAACTACATCCAGTGGGTTAGTACTTATGTAGATGATACATTGCCACCGTTTGCCATTTGGGCACGGACCAATCTGATGGATGAAGCTTATGAAGTGCGTGGTACACACCCACGTACGGCGGGCGATCCTATCAGCGAGGCCGTAACGAATGTATGGTATGAAGCGGCACCAGCGTATCCGGTATTCTATCGGATCGCCGGAACCAATGTCGTTGAGTCCGTCGAGTAGAATAATGTGATTGTTCCAGCGGCCTGCAAGTACGCTTGCAGGCCGCTTTTTTTTTGGTGTGTATCGCGTTTACCAGGGGCGCATCCGCGATTCGTTGCACCGATCCGCCCGCCGACCTTGTGTCGGTGGTGGAAAACGTTGAAAAGTGAAATGCCACAAAAAATCAACTTTCTTCACCAACCGGCATGAAGCCGGTGGGGTGGGATCGTGAATAATGACAACAAATCGCAGATGCGGCCTTTAGCGCTGCACAAGAAGTAAGTTTCTGGTCGATGCGGAATGCTGTGGGGTATACTTGTGCAATCCCTTGCTTGACAGTGCGTACTGAGATGGATATCGTTCTGGTTATGAATATTAATAGAGAAGATGCTGGTTTTACCTTGATTGAGTTGATGGTTGTCGTTGCCGTTATTGGCATTTTGATGGCTATTATCATGCCAACGGTTGGGCGCGTGCAACAGCGTGGGCGAGAGGTGCAGTGCTCCAGTAATTTGCGTCAGTTGCATACAGGGGCCATGAGTTATCTAAATGATCATTGGAACAGCGAGTTACCGCGCGCGTATTCTTATATGCGGTACAGACGGGGTGACTCATCGGGAGACGGCACTACGTTTCGTGGCTGGGTTTCTTCTGTAGATTCCAACGGTGAAGCGGATGGCAGTGGCCATTCATGGTGGTATGAACGTTCAGAGAATTTAGGCACAGCCTCTGTCAAGAACGGTGCTATATTCAGGTATGTTGGTGATAAATCGGTCTACGTGTCCCCGACGCATGCGCGTCTGGCTCGTCGGATCATGGAAGGAGATCGTCGTAATGTAGTGCGCAGTTACGGCATGAATGTTCGGGTGCATAGGCGCAGACTTGCGGATATTGATGGTCCATCTCGCACGATGTTATTTGCGAATCAGGGATTTGAAAATATCGGACAAGGCCGACAGCTTCTTTCGGGGGGCGATAATGGACAGACCGACAGCAATGTACCTGGTCCTGATTCCAGTCATTGGGTCAACCACCAGCATTATTATCGCAGATATCATACGCGTGTGGATGGTGCGATTGATGCGGGGCGCTCTGATCAGGTTCCGGGTAATCGTCGCGAATGGATCGGGGAGTATCATGGACCAAACGCGGGGGAAACCGGTGTCAATGGTGGTCGGGCCAATGTGGTGTTTGTAGATGGACATATAGAACAAGTTCCATATGTCCATACAGATTATCTTGCTACCGGAAATTGGGAAGATGGAGAGCCCCTGGGGGATTTATAATTCTCCGCGGTCTTTTTGTCTGCCAGCGCCTTATATGTAACGTATCACTTCGTACATCTTACTTATCACCTTCCAATAGGGCGGTTGCGGCTGGGGGCATGATGATGCTGTTTGGTCCGGCGACCAGGGTTATGTCCGCTTGGTGCAGGCATTCGCCTGTGCAAGACCATACCGTGAGGGTCTGTTTCCCGCTGTCTTCGGGCATTTCGATGACGACACGTTTTTCATAGGTTCCATTGATAAGAAAGATGTCGCGTCCTTGTATGTGCGGTAGTGGAATGAAACCATTGGCATAGGCCGCTGCAGCTATTTTCCGTTCGGTTTCGCTGATGATTACCGGATAGGCATGTTGCGGTTGCATGGGATGAATGGTTCCATCGAGAAGGACGTCACGATGTTCGCGCCAGAATGCCAGGTAGCGCTTGATCATGGCTACATGCGCCGCAGGAATCTCATCGAGCAATACCGAAATTTGCGGGACGGTGAAGACGGCATGTAAGAGCTGCATGGCGGCACTTTCAACGGAATCCTGTGCGTGCCACATGACCATGTCGGAGTGTATGGCCGTGTTGCCGCTAAGAGCGCGCAAGAGCATGGATCCGACACGATTGCCAGCCGCATTGTTGGGTTCATCTCCCACGCGGAAAATATTGCCGTATTTGCGCATAGCTGGGCCAATATAGCTTTGCCGGAATTCAATCATGACATCCGGTTTGATAGCGCGTAAACGCTCGCTAACGTCCGTCAGAAGTTTGTCGGCAGCTTCAGGGACGGATTGGAAATCGCGTCCGCCCCCGAATGCATCCTTGGTTTGCTCTCGTGTGGTGAAACAATCGACAAAATCGAGTTTGAAACCATCGAGATCATATTCGCGTAGCGCATTTTCATAAATATTAATGAGGTATTCGCGCACATCGGGGAAGCGTGGATCCAGTACAAACCACTTTCTTTTGCCATCGGGATCGGGGTCGAGGAATTTACCTTTAAAGCGTTTGTAGGCCTCCGTGTAGATACCGACAAAAGGCACGCTGTACCATAAAAGGTATTTCATACCGAGAGCGTGAACCCGGTCTACATGTGCGCGGAAGTTCGGGAACTTCCCGGGAGCGGGCTGCCAGTCTCCGCAGTATGCATAGCCGCGTTCGTTGTCTTCTGTTTGCCATCCGTCGTCGACGATAACCGAGTCCATACCCAGTTCTTTGGCGAGGCGACATTGTTTTTCGATGGCATCCGGCGAGATACCCAAGTGAAAGCTATACCAGGAGGAGTACATGGGAAGACGAGCATGCTCGGGTACAGGTGAAGGCGTGAGTCCGGGGAGACTGGCCCACCAGTCGGAAACGTCCCGCAGGATATGTTCATAGGGTAGCGGGCGTGCGTCGAAGCGGATTGTGGTCTTGTACTGTGTAAGCGGTGGCATCGGGTCGACGAACAACTGAATACGACAGGTGAGGTTCGCGGTTTCTTCGGCATGTTGGTCACTGAGTTCACAGGTATTGATGGCATCGGCCACGGCAAAGGTGAGTTTGTTCATGCCTGCGTAATCGAACATACTCCAGACGGGGGCGTTTTGGGCGGCACTGCTTTTGATGCGTGGACGCCCCATGCCGCAGAGCTTGGTTTTGCCATCCGCACAGGTGCGGTGATGCATGTCAATTGTGGGCATTTCCCAATACAGGGTGATCGGTTCAGGGCGGACAGGGGTATCCGATTGCAGTTCAAAGGTCAGGTAGGATATTCCTTCGGTTTCATCTTTCGTTGCTTTAAGCAAAAGTTTGCATTCCGGTAAAACGCCGCTGGCGAATATTTGTTGTCCGGCGATTGTGGCGAGGGGGGTTGATTGTGACATGGTTTGATCCTTTGTGTTGAAAATTCGTGACCCTATTGACTTTAATGACCTTATTGACAAATGTTTTTGATGACTATGGCATGTTGGTGGGGAGGGCGATGGCGGTAATTTGTTCGGGATCGAGTTCGATTCCGAGGCCGGGGCCGTCGGGGACAGGCATACAGCCATCCTCATCCAGGGGGAGTGCGAGTTTTTGGTCGAGTTCGCCTTGGAGCAATGGGCCATGCAGGCCTAGTTCGGTGAATTCGACAGCTCCGCTGAAGTCACCAATGGCTGCGGCCATATGCAGTTTTGCGGCGATTTTTACGCCCGTACCAAATGCAGTGCCAATGACACATTGCAAGCCTGCATCGCGGGCAAGTTGTGCGATCCGCATGGCGGGGGCAAGCCCACCCGCTTTTCCAATCTTTATATTGAGCACATCGGCAGCCTTAACTCGTATGATGGCTTCGGCATCATGGGGACCGAAACAGCTTTCGTCGGCCTCAATGGGTAAGTCGACATGGGCGCAAACTTTTGCCATGCCTGGGAGATCCCAGGCTTCGCACGGTTGTTCCAGCAATTCGAGGTTTACGTTGGTTTTTTCGAGTAAGCGACAGAAGTGGATAGCCTCGTCTGGCGAATAGCCACGATTGGCATCGGCACGTAAGGATATATCCGGTCCTACAGCATCACGAATGGCTTGCAGCCGCTCAATGTCCTTTTCGGGGATCGAACCGATTTTGGGTTTGAATGCGCGTACGTTGCTTTTCATGTATTTGCGGCATTCATTAGCCATATCTTCGGGGGAGCCTCCGGCAATCTCTATTGCGACAGGAATGCGGTCGCGCTTGCCACCCCCGAGAAATTCGCTAACGGACTGTCCTCCAAGCTTGGCTGCAAGATCATGTAAGGCGAGATCAATTCCGGATTTGGCACTGCTGTTTTCCCGGTAATCGATGTGATCCATGCAGGCATCGATATCCAGGGGATTTTTGCCCACAAGTTGTGGCCCCAGATAATCATCAATGGCAAATTGGATTTGTTCAATGGTTTGGCCGAAGAAGCCGATATCGGCTGGGGCCTCGCCGAGGCCTTGGATTCCGTCATCGGTGTCTACATGCACGAGGACATATTCGAGAATGGGAGTGGGGCGTTTAGGCGTGACCCGGCTCAAACGCCCATTCCACTCTCTTTTGGTGCCGGCATTCGTACTATTGTAGAAGAAACATTTTAACGGAATCCGAATCGGCGTTGTATAAATGCTGGTTATTTTCATGAGTTGGCGAGGAAGGTATGGGCAGTTTCCATGAATTTGACCATGAGCGCCACGGTAGCATCCATATCATCGGCATGGCAGAGCTGTACCGTGGAGTGCATGTAGCGCACGGGGGCCCCGATCGTGGTGGCAATGACACTTCCGCGGGATTGCTGGATGGCGGCAGCGTCGGTTCCACCGCCGATATTACGCTGATAGGCAATTTTATGCGTTTCGCATAGATCGCATAGGTATTGTACCAAGCGTGGGTGTCCGATGGTAAGTTTGTCGATGACATAAATGCCGGTTCCTTGTCCCGGCTCGCAGAGGTTATCTTTGTCATCGACATAAGCGGCTCTGGCCATGCTGCCGTCGATTGCGATACCGATATCGGGTTCGACGGAGAAGGAGCAGGGGCGTGCCCCGCGCAATCCGACCTCTTCCTGCACGGTGCTGCAGGCATAGACATCTACTTGTGTTTCGCCCACGTTGCGCATGGCTTCGAGTAAACAATAGGTTCCAATGCGGTTGTCGAAGTTGCGCCCCACCCACATCTTGTCGTTCAAGACGGAAACATCATTTTCAAATGTGATGACGTCGCCTGGACGAATGCGCTTCTCGAGCTCTTCTTTGGAGAGGCCGGTATCGATGAGTAGGTCGTTGAGTTTGGTATCGTCGCCGCCTTTGGGGACGATGACACCGCGAACGGTTTCCTTGCCGTGGATGACAACGCGTTGCGATTGCGCCACATGTGGTGCCAAGCCGCCCATCTGAATGAAATGAATGTATCCTTTTGCATTGATGTGTTTGACCATCATGCCAACTTCATCGGCATGGGCCGCAAACATGAGTCGGGGGGTACGCCCGTTGTATTGAGCCGGCTTTTTGGCCTTTCGGAGTCCGATTACATTGCCGATATGGTCTGTTCGCACCTCATTACAGCAGTCGGTGAGAATTTCGGTGGCAACGGATTGAATAGCGGTTTCGAATCCGGGGACGCCTGGTGCCATGCCGATGCGGCGAAGTAGTTCCTTGTTCATGTGAATCTATCCTTTGTTTGTTTGGTTGCGGAATCATCCTGCAATGTTTAGGGATAAGTTGCAAGCGTGGAGGGAGGTGAGAGGTGGGAGGTGAGAGGTGAGAGGTGGGAGGTGAGAGGTGAGAGGTGGGAGGTGGGAGGTGGGAGGTGAGAGGTGGGAGG
>PXBF01000105.1 GCA_003567005.1 PVC group bacterium | reverse complement strand
GGCTTGTGCTGCCCGGAATGAGGAAACAAGGCTGCTCCGGCACCGATGGGGCCCTGTCACCTGAAGCGTCTGTTGGTTGGGGGGTAGTAGTATAGTATATGTGTTGTATAGTTATATATACAGGACTCAAAGAGTCCTACCACGGAGCGAAGCGACCCCAGTGAAGCCAAGCTTGCGCAGGCTGAACGGCCCGGCGCGCCGCCTGTAATCAAAAACAGGCGCGCCGGGGGATATTCCCACCGCTCCGCCACAGCGGATCAAGTGGGTGTTGGCCTTCTGGCGTACTCTGCGGCGACAGCCCGTATCCGGGATGACGCCGCAGAGCAACACGCTCTTGAAGGTGGTGTCTCCAGCCGGTTTCGGAGTGCCATTTCTCCCGCGTCCGGTAGTGTGGCGGTTGGCCTGGCCGGGAATGCCGGGTAATCCTGCCCCGATTCCGGCAATGCCGGAAGAAGGGCGAACACCATGCGCGTTTTCCTGCGCGTGCCCCTCCGGGGATACAACCAGTGCAATTCAGGCGGCGAATGCGGTTCTGTGCAGATGCTGCCAGAGCTTGCGAGGGCTGCCACGGAACAGAATTGCATTGTCCGCGCACGGCAACTAAGCAAAGGATAACGCGGATGATGCGAGTGCAAAGCAGCAGGGGTGAACGAGCATGTAGGACAGGCAAACGCAAACGGACGGCGCAACCCGACTACGCACAAGGCTACGACGGGCATGAGCAATGACACTCGGAAACCGGCGTTCTCGTTTCACGCATTATGGTGGTGGTGGGGGGGGCAAAGGCTTTCCGTGCCAAGCACGGATTCCCTTTGGTTTTTTCTTTCGTGCTATGTTTAGGCTTTAGGAAGCGGAGGAATGCGTTTGCACGGTCAACGCCGATTGCGCGGGGGAAGAGCCGAAGGGCTTGGCGCAGACTTTGCCTCGCAAGTTCTGTGACATAGCCCGTAGGCGGACGTTGGCACGGGCCTATACCGAGCCGCGAAGCGGCGAAGATGGGAGGTACGTTGCTGTATCAGGAGGAGCGGGCGAAGCTCGCGAGGATCTAGGACGGCATGGCTGGCGTAATATACACCATCTTTATCTTGTATTGCCGAGCATCCGGGGCATATTCTGGATCGTGAATGGTTCGGGCGTACATCAAGGTTGGCCGCCAGTCTTCGTTCGCAGTGCAGCGGAGGACGAAGACTGCCCGGCGTAGTTCCGCGATAAGCGAATCGTAGAGGGGCCGCTTGATCAATCGGCTCCGAGCTACGCCTCGGTCATTATTGACGCTCGCATGCGTGCTTTGCGGCATCGCCATGACACTGGCGAACTTGTTCCAGCGAACATTCGCCCGGCTCGCCCCTGAGGTGTTCAGGATGCTCGCAGCCCGCCGTCTCGACACAAGGGTGTGCTTCGCTGTCGCCATGACATTTTTGGACCTGTTCCGGCGAACAGTTTTCGGGCTTGCCCGTCAGGTTTTCCGGCTTCTGGCAGCCTGTTTGTTTTGTATTGCAACACATTTCGATGCTCCCTTCTCGTTTGCGCAGACCCCATGAGTCGGGTCCAGCAGTTTTCCTGTATGCGCTTGCCACCCGGCAAGGGCCTCTTCGTTTAGACGGTAATGGACGAAGTAGCCGCGCTTCTCGTCCACAACGAGTCCCGCATCCCGCATGATACGCAGATGCTGCGAGACCGCGCCTTGCGTCATGTCGAGCCGTGCCGTCAACGCGTTGACGCACAGTGCCCGCCCCTTAAGAAGCTGGATAATCCGCACACGGGCGGGAACCGACAACACCTTCAATATGCGAGCCAACTGGATTGGGTCTTTCATGCATATATAATTAGCATATGCTTATATACTAATGCAAAGCAAAATATTGAGAATCGCAGGTGGAAGCCATCTGCACATGAATCTAATGGCAAAATCGGTTCATTTCGATTATCGTAACCGTGCTGAAATATAGAAGAAGAACATGATCGTGCGATCTCAAGTTTGAAAAGAGGATGGCATTCATTGATCGAAGGATGAAGCGATCGTGTCGATGTTGTTTGTCCGCACACCTGCAGGTTCATTTTATGTGGCCGTGTTTACTTGTTGTCGTGAGTTTGAATGTATCAGCCAGAAATGAGAAAGGACATATAGGATGATTACCAAGCAATCGAAATTACGTTTGTTGATTTTTTTGTGTTTTCTTTTGATGATCGGCATGTGGCCTCGCGCAGTGTTAGGGCTTGGTGGCGGGGGAAGCCTACCCACAAGCCTGGACTTGCCAGCTGAATTTGTTGTACAGCCATCCGACTGGGTTGATAACGAGCGTCCGGCTGCCGGGTGGCCTTTACACATTGGGCAGTTACGCGGTAAAGCGATCACGGAACGCAATGGGATCCATCCTATCCATGTGATGCGGCCGGATACGGCAGATCCCGATTCAGCCTTGCTGGAAAGAGACGATTTGATTATCGGTGTGAACGGGGAAGCGCTGGGGCATGACCCTGAGAATTATTTCGTACAGGAGGTGAGGCGAGCGCGCAGACGAGGCGCGTTACTTGAGGTAACGCGGTGGCGAAGGGGTGTAATTGAAAATGTGAAGCTTGACCCAGCCGGAGCGGCAGCCCCCACAATACCGGATCTTACTCAGGGGGAGCAACCCGACGGAACCCGAGATTGGTCGCTAGGACCATTGGGGGTTAATGGCTGGGGGTTCAGCCGCTCAACCGATGATGGTGGGAGCAGTCAGGCCCGCCAAATTCTGATAACACGTGTGGATGAAAAGGGACCATCAGCCGGAATGCTGGCGGTGGGTGACGTAATGATCGGAGTCAATGGCACGACATTTACGTGGGATGCCCGAAGAGCGCTTGCAGCGGCTATCAACGAAGCCGAGACCGAACAAGGCGGCGGCAAACTTTCCCTCAAGGTATGGCGTCCCAAGACTGCTGGCGTTGCTGGAGAGGGTGAAGTGCTCGACCTCATCGTGCAGTTGCCGGTACTGGGAACATACAGTGAGACAGCACCTTTTGATTGTGAGAAGACGGAAGCAATCATTGACCAAGCGGTTGCTTATATGATTGAGCACCAAGAACGATTATTACAACCTGCCGATCGCGGGTGGTTACCTTACATTAATGGGTTAGGGCTTTTGGCAACGGGACGCGACGACGTTATGCCGATTCTCAAAGAGTTAGCACACGGGAGCTTATTGCAGGAAGGCGAAACCCTTTGCATCCAGCAGCATGTGCCGATGATGAGCTGGTGGTGGTCGTACCGAACGATTTTTTTATGCGAGTATTATTTGCGCACAGGAGATGAGATCGTACTGCCCACGATTAAAGAGTATGCCACAAAGATTGCCATGGGGCAAAGTGGGGCAGGCACATGGGGACACACGTATGCGGCAATTGAAAATACGGGATATATGCATGGTCACCTGGGTGGCTATGGTGCGCTAAATCAGCAAGGATTGACACTTATGATTGCCTTGCCGCTAGCTGTGAAAAGCGGTGTTACGAATCAAGTCGTTTTCGATGCCATTCAGCGAGGTGACGATTTTTTTAGTTATTTTATAGGTAAGGGTACCATTCCTTATGGTGATCACGGTGCCAAGCCGTGGTATGATGACAATGGAAAGTCGGGAGCGGCAGCAGTATACTTTGATATCGTAGAGAACACGGAAGGACGCGAGTTTTTCAGCGAGATGGTTCTCGGGTCAGCACCGAGTGGGCGTGAATCCGGTCATACGGGGCATTACTGGTCTCACCTATGGGGCGGTGTAGGTGCTGCACGGGCCGGTGACAAAGGACTTAAAACGTTTATGCGTGAGATGCGGGCGATTTTTACGCTTGAGCGTCAACATGATGGGCGGTTCGTTTTTCAGGGTAATATTGGTGAGAGAGGTGACATAGGAGAACCGAAGACCCAATGGGATAGTACAGGAGCTCGCTTGCTTCAGCTTTGTGTTCCGCGGCGTACCCTTTATCTTACCGGCAAGGCGACGCCTTCGCAGTCCCATCTAAGCGATGCTCGTATCGAGCAGATTCTCCGCGCTGGGCACCTTGCGGTTGACGAAGAGGCCAGAGCGCGTTTAGACGTTGATGCAATTCTCGAATGGTTGGAGGACCCGCTTCCGCCCGTACGACATATGGCTGTAAATATATTGGAAGAGCGTGAGATTCATGTTGTTGAGACGCTCAAGGATATGCTTGGCAGCGAGAACCGTTTTGCGCGTTATGGTGCTGCAGAAGCATTGGGTAGGGTCGGGTTTGCGAATCAGGCAGCAGCCGATACTCTCATTCGCATGATGGCAGAAGATGCAGATACACAATTTCGGATGCATGCCATAAATGCGCTAGATAGTTCCGATACCCGGTTGGGGCTCGGTATTGTAGCGCAATCGGCGATTCCCGTGCTGTTACAAATGGCAACTGAGGAGATACCGGATGATCCACGTCGTGTCCTTCAGCACGACATTGCGCAGGTGCTGTTTTTCAATCAACGGGGTCATACACGCAGAGGTTTGTTTGCCACGCATGGGTTAGAAGGTGTGGATACAGAGCTGCTGATACCTGCCCTGCAAGCTATTCTCACCAACATGAACGGGCGTGCCAGAAGTTTGGCCACGAATTTTATGTACCCGCGATTAGAGAAAGAAAAGCTGGAGATGCTTTGGGGTGACATCTATCTTGCAACGAGACGCATTGCGCCCTCGGGTATTATGTTTGCCAGCGAGGCCCGAACAGACGGGCTTGATTTACTGAGTCGGCACCATGTTGAAGAAGGTATGTATTTGGCAGCATGGTATGTTCGCTGGCAAAAGGGGCATGGCGCACGACGCCGTGTCCCTCACGCGCTCGCTGCGTTGGAGAAGTACGGTGTGCATGCACAGGCCTTCGTGCCTTATCTTAAAGAACATGCTGAACATTTCCGCGCGTCCGGTGACGAAGAAATCGAGGAGCATATCTTGGCATCCATTGAGAGAATCCAAGCAACTACGGAAAGACCTGCACTCATAAGTATTGCAGATTATCTAGACCAAGAGATGATTCCGCCGCGAGACGGCCCTTAGATATCTATAGCTGTATTTTATTGTCCATACATGACGCAAGAGGCCTTCCGGTTTCGCGCTCGCAGTAGATGGCTTGTGAGATATGCGGGCTAGAGTAAGGAGGGCAAGTCTTCTCAAACGAGTAGAACCCTGCTGCATCAATGGGTCTATGATGTTCGCTTGAGCAACCGCGTCTTCTTTCGACTAGAGACTTGGACGATTATGGTGGGGCTTGACAGTTCCATATACCGACCTGCATCATGCATCCCTTTAAGGAGTTTGTGATATGCGTATTCGGAAAGAAATTGTACCATTTGTTGTTGTTGCCTTGCTTGGCTGGTTTGTTTTTTTCGGTATTCTGAAGTCCGTCGGCTTGCCGATAGAAATGGCTTTTGGAATCGCCGTCGTTCTGTTTGCTATCAGTACGGCGTATCTATTATGGTTTTTCCGAGATCCACAGCGTGTGCCGCCAGAGGATGCAACTGCCATACTCGCGGCTGCAGACGGAACGATTGCCGCCATTAAGACGTTTGAGCCTGAGGCTTTCTCGAAGATTAGTATGCTCGCTGGACTGAATCCCGAGGAGCTAGGACGCTTACGCAAGGAAAAGGTATTGCGCGTGAGTATATTTTTGAGTCTTTTTGATGTGCATGTAAACCGGGTTCCGATTCATGGGGAATCACGCTTTCTAGGGTATTTTCCAGGCAAACATCTGTTTACCTTTGAAGAGAAATCATCCGATGTGAATCAGCACAACTCGATACTGATCCGGAACGAAAAAACACTTTGTTTGGTGAATCAGATTGTTGGGCCTGTTTGCAGAAGGGTTGTGTACTGGCTCGATCCAGAGAATCCAACACAAGTCCGCGCAGGGGATGATTTTGGGATGATGAAGTTCGGTTCTCGGTTGGATATGTATTTCCCGAAAAAAGATATCGATTTGCTGGTGTCGGAGGGAGACAAAGTGCGGGCAGGACGAAGCATTATCGGGAGGTATTGCTGAAATGAGAACGCACAAAAACCCGAATAGAGTGCGGCAATTCTTGAATTGGCGTCAGATTATACCTTCCATCATCACATTAGCAGCTATGCTTGCCGGGTTCCTCAGTATTTTATCAGTTGTTTGGGGATTCCACTCCGGATCGATAGAGGCGGTACATGAAATGAACCGACACTATCTCAATGCTGCAAGATTGATTATGCTGGCCATGATTCTTGATGGGATTGATGGTAATCTTGCGCGTTGGTTAAAAGGCACAAGTGAATTCGGGGCCGAACTTGATACATATGTAGATATGACTGCATTTGGTATTGCCCCCGCTATTTTGATTTTTGCCGTGACGTTGAGTCCAGAAACGCCGCCTTTGTTGCGGCTTCTGCTTCCCTCTGCTGTCGCCCTCTCGGGCGTTGTGCGGCTCGCGCGCTTTAAGGTGGCAGATCCACTGCGCGGGCAGGGGGGATACGGCGGTTTGCCGATTACTGCAAATGCTGGCTGGGTGGCCCTTTTCGTGTTTATCAGTCAGGTTCCCCCTACAGGCGATTTTTTCTCCGAGGATTTGTTTTCCTTGCAGCGCGGTTGGTTTGCGACCGTTTTCTTAACGGGTATTCTTGTGTTTATCTCGCTTCAGGTTTCGAATGTCCGTTATCCAAAACCAACCAAGAAGGCCGCCATTTTCATTCCCAGTGCCGTACTGGTGTTTTTATTTGTGTTTTTGCCGAAGCGATATTCGATTTGGACTGCCGTAGCACTGCTCATATTGGGTTTGGTATATGCGGTGGCAGGGCCTATGTTCGTGAAAGGCGCGGAGTTGCATCAAGCCCATCGTGAACGCAAACGGGCAAAACAAGGCGCGCATAAAACGAAAGGACATCGTCGAAAACGACGTCGTCGAAAGGGGTAAAGGTTTGGATACATTACAAGAGATACTGAAAGATACGGCAGAATATATTGCTTGGAAACTAGAGGAGGGCGAAACCACCGCAGAGGTGTCTCCAAGCGTACTGCTAGAATTAGCCGCCGGATCGCAGCCGACCAAACAAACCGTAGCCGCAGCTTCTTCCGCCAAAAAATCATCTACTGTAGCTCCAGCCTCGACGGGAACTACCCAAAAAACTGCATCGGTTGGTACGGGCGAAAAAGTCGCGCCCGATGATGACCGCACCAAAAAGCTGCAAGTATTGGCAGAGGATATTAAAAGCTGTACGAATTGCCCTCTACATAAGGGACGCATTCAAGCGGTTCCGGGACAAGGCAACCCGAATCCTGAGATTCTCTTTATTGGAGAGGCACCAGGTGCTGATGAAGATGAGCAGGGACTTGCCTTTGTGGGACGTGCGGGAAAGCTGCTTACGAAAATGATAGAAGCAATGGGGTTTACCCGTGATGAAGTCTTTATTGCCAATGTCAACAAATGCCGCCCCCCGAATAATCGTAAACCCATGCGCGAGGAAATGGATGCTTGTCTGCCATTTCTGCGGCAGCAGGTTGCTATTTTGCAACCCAAAGTGATTGTGGCGCTAGGGGCAACAGCCGTTGAGGGACTTGTGCCCGAATCATCCAAACAACGGATTAGTGCGTTGCGAGGACACTGGCTTTCCTTTGAAGAAATTCCGGTAATGCCAACCTATCATCCTGCCTATTTATTACGTAGCCCTGCTATGAAAAAACCGGTCTGGGAAGATTTACAGGCGGTTCTACAGCACCTTGGTCGCCCTATTCCAAAGCGTGGCGCTTCTCAATAGTACCACGATCGAATACGAATCATGATAAAGGTGAGATATCCCCTGAGCGGCGACAGAGTACTATTGCCACTGTGTGCATAGTCTGGCGACTGGGTACATTCGCCTTCGTGGTAAAATATACAAAAAAGTCATGGAAGAGGCATGCTATTCTGGGCTGGGGATTATTCAGATAGAAGGTTTTGAACGTCATCCCAGGAGATGCTGTCTGGGATTGTATTGGCTGCTTGTTCCACAGTTGCATTGATGACGGCTTGCTTGCGCTTTTGCATGGCAAGCACTTTTTCTTCAATTGTGTTTTTTGTAATCAGCTTGATGCTGTAAACTGTGCGTTTCTGTCCGATGCGATAGGCGCGATCGGTAGCCTGATTCTCGACGGCTGGGTTCCACCAGGGGTCAAAATGAATTACCATATCCGCCCCTGTGAGATTCAATCCGGTGCCGCCTGCTTTCAGGCTTATAAGAAACAACGGGATCGAACGATCACTGTTGAATTGATGGACTTGCTGCATACGGTCTTTGGTATTGCCGTCCAGATAGCAGAAGGGAATATCGCGTGCTTGCAGTGTGTCTCGAATAATATGCAGCATGGAGACAAACTGACTGAAGACAAGGATGCGATGTCCGCTGTCCATGGCTTCATCGAGAAGTTCCAGAAATAAGTCCATTTTCCCGGAGGGTTGCTTTGCCTCCAAATCAGATAACTTCAGTAGGTCCAAATGACAGCAGGCTTGGCGCAGACGTAAAAGAGTGGCTAGGATTTGCATGCGTGCTTGTGCAAAACCTTTGGTTGCAACGAGATCATTGATCTGGCGCCGTGATTGCGCTAACAGCTCACGGTAGACGATTTTTTGATCGGGCGATAGTTCGCATGCTGCGAGACGCTCTAACTTTGGCGGTAGGTCTTTGGCTACGTCTTTTTTTAGCCTGCGCAAAAGAAAGGGATGTAGTTTTCGTCGTAGTTTGGTTTGTTGTACATCGGCTTCAGACCCACCATGAGAAATGGGTAGTTCATAGCGCAGTCGAAACTTCTGGTGATCGCCGAGGTAGCCCGGCATGAGAAAGTCCATAATGGACCAAATGTCGGAAACACTGTTTTCCACGGGCGTACCCGTTAAGACCAGGCGGTTCGTGGCTCTGATTTGTTTGGCTGCTTGTGCATTGCGTGTCTTGTGGTTTTTGATGTGTTGGGCTTCATCCAAGACAACGGCAGCAAACTTGTGTTGCAAGCAATGCTCGATATCACGTCGGAGCAAGGCATAAGAGATGACAATGAGATCTTTCTCATGAGCAGAATCCCAGAGTTCGTCTCTCTGTGATCCGCTTATCGCGCAGGTTTTCATGGCGGGAGCAAAACGTGTGGCTTCCTCTATCCAGTTCTGTACCAGACTGGTAGGGCATACGACCAAAGCCGGTGTATTGACGGTATGCTCCGAAACACGTTTTAGTTGCAGCCAGGTTAGCGTTTGCAGGGTTTTGCCTAATCCCATTTCGTCTGCGAGCAGGCCGCAAAAGCCGCGTTGCTCCAATTGGTAGAGCCATTCCACCCCATCGCGTTGATAGGGTCGCAAAACATCTTGCAGGTGTGCGGGGAGTGTTATTCTTGCGGGTTGCGTGTAGACACGGTTGCTTAGACGTGCTTTTTGCTTCCAAGTGGGTTCTGCTTCGGTTTCGACACCATCAAGTGCGCGTAAGGAGGACTCAACATACGGTGCATATACGGAGGGAAGTCGAAAGCAACCTGGCGCTGCATCTTGTGCTGCGTTGCAGTCCGCAAATACATCTTCGAGCTCCTGAATGGCCGTTGTATCGATCAGAATGTGCCGCCCATCTTTCTGAATGGAAGCTTCTCCTTTGCGAATAGCATTATGAATGTCGGCGGGTTTGATGGATGCTCCCTCGATGTCTTCGAAATCGAACTGTACATCGAACCAGCGTTCATCATCGGTGGCATGTATATGTACAACGGGAGTTGCACATGCCAGTGATTCAGCAAAGGGCTGAATGCGTCCAGACAATGTCACTTTCCAGCCTGCTCGGTGTAAGGCCGGCATTGTGGCACCGAGGAATGTGAGCACCTCGCGCGATCCAACTAGCGGGGAGAGGCTGTCGCCCGTTTCTCCGACCAATTTACTTGACTGGAGACGCTCGAGTGCCGCTTGTTCCGCTTGCGGATTACGAACCGTGTACCGCAAAATATCTTGGGGATCCGGGATCGCGAAGTTCTCGTGTTTGTCGGGCTTGTTGGCCACGAGCACAATGTCACCATAAGTCGCATATAATGTGGCAGCCAAAGAGGCCGGACTTCCTTTTACGGCTAACAAAAAATCGGGTTTGGCAGGGTCTACCGTAAACAAGTCGGGCGTAAGCTCGGTTTCGAGGTCCACCTTTCGTTCCAGCATGGGGGCTTCCCCTTGCAAAAAACGTAGGACTTCTTCGCGTGGGATCATTTTTGGTTTCTCATACACATCTTGATACGGGGCAGGCAAAACGTTGGATAGCTGCCAGAAATGATCCGCAGCATAGACCCATCCTGTGTGGGTATCCATGATGTATACGGGTTCATCTCCCGGAGGTAAGAAGGGGGGGACTGTTTTTGCTGATAAGGCGAGGCATCCAGATGATTCATCAAGATCCAACCGGATGGTAGAGGTAATCTTTTGATCGTGCACGAGCATGGGGTTGCCATCAATATCCACGAAACTCTCACCAGCACGGCAGGCTAGAATGCCGATCCAATCGCGGCGGGAAAGTATTAAGTGTGCAGGGACACGTCCGCCAGCAATATCCTCAAGGGCAAAAAGGAGTGTTTCATCCGGTTTTCGCAGACCGAGTACGGTATCAGGAGGAACCCGGTCAATGGAAGCGGTTCGATCACCGGATTTGACATGTATTTCTATGGGAATGGCATCCTGTGCAATACCGTCCATCCAGGAGGGGTCCAACGTGATGTTTAGTTCCGCGGGTATGCTTCCCGAACTCCCATAAGGTGCGCGCTTGATGAAGTTGGAATCATCAAGGTTCGACAGGCGTTGGGCTTGCCGTTGTTCTGCCTCAATCTTCTTGTTTCGCTCAGGATCGACGGATCGACTTGCAATCCATAAACCTAGCGCAATCACATGGCTACATATCATGCCGCGTTCACGGTTGGCATAGCAGGGACAATCGCTTTCTACATTGCCGTCGCGTAAAATACGCAGACGGGTTTTGAATTCGCGATTATTCTGCAAGAGGGTCCCTTTAATATAGGGTGGGACATATTCTGCCTGTAAAACGAGGCCTTGTTCAACGAGGTTCCGTGCTTCGCGCAAGACTTGCTGACCACCCCACTTTTCGAGGCGTGATATCGTTATCGGGATTGTATTGTTTTGCGGTGGAACTGTATTCATGCGAACTTGATAAGATAAATTGCGTATACCAAAAAGAAAGGTATGATGCTACCGGTATTAAGAGGTTTTGGCAAAGTGGATTTCGGGATGTACGGTATTTATGCAGAAGCAGTTGGAATTTAACATTTCAGTCGATAAAGCAAACCCCATCCGGCAGCGTTCATGTGCGACCGAGACCTTGCGACGAACGTTGGCTGAGCAAACGGGAATGCGCGTTGAATTGGCATTGACGCGCAATCGTGTTTCGATGGCATCTGTACAGTTTCTTACCGAAAGCCATGCCCGCATTCGTCTCCACGAACATTTCGCATTGGCGCCGGATGATATTATGGCTGCGCTGGTTGGTTATTTGCGTTCACGACAGAAGCGGCACTGGAAACGGATATGCGCCTATGCACGTAGTATTCCCGTATCCCCCCCGAACCGTCCTGCAACCTGTCATACCAAAGGAAGAATATATGATCTGGAAGCTTTGTCCGTGGAAATAAACAACACCTTTTTCGGCGGGAAATTACGGTTCCGCGTTGGGTGGGGCAGACATAGCAGACCGGCGAAGCGGCGTTCGATCCGCTATGGCAGCTGCAACATAGAGACACGCTTGATTCGGATTCATCCATTTTTGGATCAGGAACACATTCCCGTGGATTTTGTCCGGTATATCTTATATCACGAAGTCTTGCACTTGGTTTTCCCTCCGGAAATACGTAATGGACGTAGGATTGATCATCCTGAAATCTTTCGCAGATGGGAGCAACGATTCCCAGCGTTTCAGTACCATAAAGAACTGGCAAAAAAATTACTACGGGAAATGGGGTAAAGCTATTTGAGCGGGCACGAATTTTTCCTCGCTTCAGTGGTCAATCTTCGTTCATTTTGGCAATAGCATGACGGGTGTGTCATACGCTTTTGAAGACCGACTTGACGTTATCAATCCGATTCTGCAAGATCCGGATTGCATGTTTAAGACTGGCATAAACGGGAGGAGAGTAAGACCGCTTTGACCGCTAACGTCACATCAGCGTGGTTCAAAAGATTTCATGACATTCGGACTAACAAGTAAAGACCCCTTGCTCCGTGGTAGCGCACATCGGTTAGTTGCTTTATGGAAACCCTTGCTGGTCTGGCATGCAGTGTCAGGCGCTTTGCTTGTTCTGGCCCTCAGCCCACTGCTTTCCTGGGGGTTACGGCAGGAGCTTCTGCGAGGCGAGACCCCAGTCGTTGCGAATATCGATCTGTTTTCCTGGGTGCTGAGCCCCCGCGGCTTCTTACATCTCTGCTCCCTGATAGCCGCGGGCCTGATGACTTCCGTGGTTCGCTTCACCGGCATCTTTCTTCTCCTTAAAGCAAAAATCGACGGCCATATTATCAGCGTTTCTCTCATCCTCCGCCGCACCATCCGTTTGCTGCCTCGTCTCTTTACCATTTGTTTGGTCCTTGCACTGGCAGGACTGCTTTGGACATTGCTACTTGGTGCTGGGATCTTCGGGATTTACCAAACCCTTCTGCGCGAATATGATATCAATTATTATTTAAGCCATCGTCCACAGGCTTTTTATTATGCAATTGCTTTCCTAATAGCTTGGTTCCTGATCTGTCTGGTGCCCAGTCTCTTGCTGCTGGGGCGTCTGTTAATCGTTCTGCCCGCAAATCTATCGGGCGACTACCGCCTCTTACCCGCAATCCGCGAGGCTTGGCATTTGCCCCGAAAACGAACATGGCGCCTGCTCCGGCTCATGGCTGTGCTGATTATCGTGGCCTGGCTTTTTCAGTTTATGGTCAATATCCTGGCTATCGCTATTGCCCGGATGACGCTGCAAATAGCGCTACGGCTCATTCCTTCCGTACGCGTTGTCTTAATGGTCGCTGGGGGCCTGATTATCCTAAACCGTCTCTTTGTCTTTCTGTTCGGGTTTGTGGTTTTTAATTTTGCAGCCATCCTTCTGGTTACGTTTTATTATGAAGAAACATCTCTTCATCGCGAAGCATCGGACGAACCAGTACTCCAGGTTTTGCGACGGGGGCTGCGGCATGTGATGATTCGCGGGCTACGGCCGATCGTTCTTGTCCCGCTACTGCTCGCCTTCTCTCTTATAAGTCTAGGAATAAGCGCCGCGGCACTATCTAGGCTTCCGGACCTGAAACCCGTGCAGATATCTGCCCATAGGGCTGGTCCGCCACCAGCACCGGAAAATACGCTTTCTGCGCTCGATGCCGCCATTTCTACGGGAGCCGATTTTACTGAAATTGATGTACAGCTCACGGCAGATGGTCGTGTGGTTGTGGTTCATGATGCCGACCTGATGCGAGTTGCAAATGCACCCTTGGTGGTAACACGCAGTCTATACGAGGATATGCGCGCACTGGTGCAGGAGCCGGATGATGGTAGTCCTCCTGACCGGCGACGCGTGGCTACACTTGAAGAATTTCTCGATGCCGGTGCTGGCAAGATTCGCCCGATGATCGAACTTAAATACTATGGTTTTGACCCGCGGCTGGCTGAAGCGGTGGCAGGCATTCTTGCGGGACATCCTTCTCGTGATGATGCCGTTCTCATGTCTCTCGATCAGCCCGCTGTAAAGCAGCTTAAGACTCTTATGCCCGATCTGCCCGTCGGATACTTACTCAGCGTTGGTGTGGGGGAATTGCGTGAGATGCCCGGAGATTTTCTCGCCGTGAGTCGACAGACCGCGAATGCAGCATTTCTGCGTCGTACCGCTCGGCAAGGTCGCGTGGTTCATGTCTGGACTGTCAATCGCAAGCAGGACATGATTGATCTGATTGTATTGGGCGTGGATGGACTTATTACCGACGATCCGGCTCTAGCTGTTCAGGTTCGCGACGAACTCCAGAGGATGACATCCGTCGAACGGTTGCTCCTTCGTTGGATTGTTCTCGCGCTGCCCGAAAGCGAACCTGAAACTGCCCGCCGTACAGAGTAAACGCTTGCAATGAATCTTTGTCGGCCATTAAAGCTTCCATGTGTTTTTCAAAAAGTGCGTGGTGGCTTTTACTTCGCTTCAGGGACCGGGCAATAATTATGTACACTGCAGCAAGAAATGCGATTGTCTTCGATCGCTTTCTCGATGCCTGGAACAAGCTGGGGGCGGGTATCGTAACCGAGTTCTACAGCCGAAAAACCCGCAGTATGAATGGTATCAATGAGCGCTTCTCCATCGTTATGGCAATGGGCTACTCAATGTGTGGAAACTGCGAACATGGCAAAAGAATCGGGCAGGTAAAGCTGCCCGTGTCGCTGCACAAGCGCCTAGCGTCCTGACAGCATACGAGAGCGGGCGCGTGCGGATTTGCGCCGACGTTTTTCGCTGGGCTTTTCGAAATAACGGTTGGCACGCAATTGCTTCATCATGCCTTCTTTGTCCATTACTTTCTTGAGCCGACGGAGGGCACGTTCTACGGGCTCTCCTTTTTTCATTTTAATTTCAATCACAGTGAAATCACCGTTCCTTACTATCTGATTGCCCCAGTGATGCCAACTTCATACACACAAAATTGGTAACCAACATCTACTGGAATGAATAGGTGCAAAAAATATGGCATTCATACGGAGGTGTCAAGTATGGAGTCGTTCAATTCGTATGATAAAGCAACGGATGTCGTTGCGCGCATGATTGTTCGAATTGGTGCTCGGGAGAGGACTCGAACCTCCACGGGCTATATCGCCCACCAGCCCCTCAAGCT
>PXBF01000018.1 GCA_003567005.1 PVC group bacterium | reverse complement strand
GGGCACCGTTTCATCGAATTGAGTGAACGGCTTGGGATTCGGCACCGTTTTGCGCATCGCCCGGATCAGTTGAGTGCGGGAGAATTGCAGCGGGTAGCGGTTGCCCGTGCCTTAATGGGAGATAAGCAGCTGATCTGCGCAGACGAACCCACGGGCAATCTTGATGAAGACAATTCCGCCCTTGTTATTGATGTTCTACGCGAGGAAGCGGAACGCGGTTGTATGGTTTTGCTCGTGACACACCAGCGTGTATTGGCGCATTTGGGCAATGTGTATTTGGATATGGGATAGAAAAACGGAGAAAAAGATGAATCTGCGATCGATTCTTTTGGGCGGTGTCGGATGTGTGTTTTTTGGATCAGCCTTCGTTTGGGGCGATGATGGAGATGTCACACAACTAGAAAAGATGGTGGTAATGCCAGAGCGAAATCTTCTGGTAGAGCCAGGCGCGGAATCGCTTGCGCTGACGCCAGCCATGGTTGAGCTCACGAAAGAAGATCTTCGCCTAATCCAACCGGCGACGGCCAGTGATGCATTAATGATGTCACCCGGTATCCATACCGAGACGCGTGGTAGAAAGTATAAGCAGTTTCATTCATTCCGCGGGCAGATCTATCCTTATCCCGATGTGGCGCTTGATGGAATCTGGCAGCGGGAGGCGCGCGAGATCTTTTATGTTTACCCTGGTGCTGCTATCGATCAGATCCGGATCATGCGCTCGGCTTCGGCTCTTTTTTATGGTTTGACGGATATTGTCGGCGTGATTGATGTGCGACCCCGTCGACCGGAGCTGAGAGCAGAGAGGCAGCGTACCTATCAAGTGGGCACGGAAGCGGGGACGCACGGGACGTATCGCGTTTATGGTATGGGTGATGTCAGTTTTGACGAAAAGCGTGCTGTCAATGTCGGTTCACAGTATTACCGCACGGATGGTCGTTCCGGACGCAACGCAGCGGAAGAATTCTACAGTGCTTTTGGATCTGCCGTCTTCCAGCCTGATCCCGACCATCAATTTCAGGTTGGAGCGTGGACCTTGCATGGTTTTCGTGAACTGGAAAGACCGGATCCCGATGGTCCTGCCATGCAAAGCCTGAAGAATCGTGAAGAGCGATATGACCCGATGACGTATAGCCATTTGAATGTGCGCGGCTTCCATCGTTGGACAGAAGCCTCTTCGACGGATTGGCGTCTTTTTTATTCCGATCGACGGGCCCGCTACAAACGAATGAAGCTTGATCCGGATGGTCCCGGCCCGGGGGATACCGTAGCAGACGAAGATGACCGCGAGTATGGTGCGCAGGTCATTCAGGCGTTGTCCTTGACTCCTGCTAACACCATGCGTCTTGGGCTCTTTCTGCATCGCTGGACATCACCCGAGGGTAAACAGTCTTATGTCGGCTCCCGGCAGGATGTAAGCAGTTACGCAGTCGTTTTGTCGGATGAGCAACAGTTTGGGGCTTGGACGCTGGATGCAGGAATTCGTTATTCACGTTCCTATTTTCATGATTTTAGCGGTCCGGATTTTAGTATAACGGGGCAATCGACGACGGGCAGAAGGGTTCAAGACGAATGGGACGATCATGTTCTATCGGGAACGGTAGGAGCGACAGTTTTGCTGAATGCCAATAACCGGCTTTACGCGCATGGCGGTGCGGGACAGCGTCGCCCAGGACCGGGCGCAGTCAGAAACGACGGTTCGACACCGGACACGGAGAATCGTTTTACTGCTGATGGGGGATGGACTTTGAATTGGGGGGCTGGCGACAGTGGACAGTTCAAAATCGGAGGATTCAGCGTATGGCGGCAGGATGCGATTATGCGTATCAATGAGCTGGGTACGGATGTGGATGGCAACGAATTCTACTTTTCGGGCAATCAGGATCTCCGACAGCAGGGCATCGAGATTGAATGGCAAACGCCCGTAGTCTGGGGGGAACGGTTGTCTCTGATGAGTAGTGCAACTTTGATGCGCTCGGAAGTGAAGGATAATGGTGGATATGGAAAATATCGTGAAGTTCCCTCCGTAAATGTGCTCGGTGGGGTGCGGTTTGCAGATGGCATCTGGGACACGACCCTATGGGCGAGATACGTCGACCATTACGAGAATTTCCGTTTTGCCCAGGATGGCGAATATCATGACTTGGGTGATTACTGGGATGTAACACTCAACGTTGGTATACAGTTGGGCACTGAGCGGAACACACGTCTCTACGCGACGGTTGACAATTTGTTAGATGATAACTATGCGACCGTTGTGGGCTGGACGGACTCGGGGCGTCGTTACAGGGTTGGTTTGGAAACGAGCTTCTGATGTGTTGCCGTAAGACCGCGGTGGGAAAACACATTATTACAGGTAGATCAAAGTAGTCATTTTGCTTTTCGGAGTTGCATATCGTGCAACGTGTTTGAGATGCGAGGTTCGGGCATGCAGGAATAGGGTGATAGGCAATCCGATCTGGAAGAAAAAAGTTTTGCGTGTATCAGTACATGACTGACACGTAACGGAAAGGACGTAATCTGCTTGATCGGCAGTCCAAAGATCTCCAATATTCATTTGGTGGCTCATTTGATTTGGACCGTCAACATATCGATTACAACTTTTGAAAAAAGCAGTTTGGAAGGAAACCGCTGATGCTGATGGTGGTATTGTTGTGGCACCGCGAAAACGAAATGGGACGTAAACGAAAGACTCCGATCCATAAGGATTGGCTATGAAAGGGGACGCTGGTATGAACATCAAACGAATCAATCGACACGCTACTGCTGTTATCGCCACACTGTTGACGATTGGCATAGCACTTCCTTCTCTTGTTGTTGCAGACGCTTCTGACGTAGCAGACCAACCTTTCCCGATTGAGCATGAGATGTTTGGTGTACGTGCTCCGCGTGAAGATCAAGATGGCCATTTCGGGCATGTTGGTGTAACGGGATTACAATTGCGGTTCCAGCCGGGGCGTGTACTCACCGTTGAACGGGTATTGCCCGATACACCTGCCGATGGCCTTTTTGAACCCGGAGAAATGATTCTGGGTGTTAATGGTATGGCGTTAGAGGGTAACAATGCATATATCGTATTGGGCGCAAACCTGACCGAGGCAGAGGCTAGCGACGGGGTGCTCGTGTTTGATGTGCGTTCTGCAGAGGAGGAAATGACGCGTGAAGTGACGGTCGAGATTCCTGTATTGGGTTCCTATAGTGATACGTTTCCTCTTGATTGCGAAAAATCCGATGCCATTGTTGCGCGTGCGGCCGAGTATTACGCGAATCGGCGGCTTTATGCTTATGGTGGAATGGATGAGGAATTGCGCCCGGACCAGATGCAATCACATGGTGTAGGTGGAGCACTGGCTGCCTTGTTCTTGTTGTCTACTGGAGATGATCAGTATTTGCCGCGTGTAAGAGAGTATGTGCAACATTTGGCCGATGATCTGCAGGGAATTGGAGATCACACATGGGATAACGGTTATAATGGTATTGTTGTAGGGGAGTATTACCTCCGCACGGGGGATGAAATCGCGCTACCTGTTTTGCAGTACTATGCCGATGATGCGCGGGAGCGACAGTATTATGGTGCTGGTTGGGGACACTGGGGGCGTGGCGTCAATCCAAGGTATGTCGCTGGTGGACTGATGAATCCGGCAGGTTCGCAGGTTTTGACAACATTGTTGCTTGCCAAAGAGTGCGGGGTGGATGTGGATGAAGAGACGTTGCACGGCGCTCTGCGCTACTGGTATCGATTTGTTGGTCGTGGTTCGGTGCCCTATGGGGATCATCGTGGGGAAGGTGGCCTGGGTTCGAATGGTAAGGACGGTATGGCCGCGGCAATTATGCAGGTAGCATCCGGTGCACAGGGTAATACTGACATTTATCAGGACGCGCGCGATCATTTGGGCATGGCTACCTTAATCAGTTATCCCAGTTTGGTCGCGGGGCATGCGGACAACGGACGTGGTGATGGGATTTGGCGCGGGGTCGCATCTTCCTATCGATTAGATGCCACCCCTGCGCTTTACCATCAAATCATGAATCGGATGCGCTGGTGGTTTGATCTAAGCCGTAGACCGGATGGTGGTATCGGGATGGCAATGAATCCGCGCTTTGACGATGTTGGCTCTGGGGCAGGGGTAGCATTGGCCTATACGGCACCACGCCGTACATTGCGTATCACGGGTGCACCACCATCCGAGCATGCAAAACCCTTTAGCCTGCCCGAGAATCTTTGGGGACGAGAAGCAGATCGCGCATTTCATGACACGGAGCATGGACAAGCGTATCATGATTTTGGCGAAGAGGAGTTGGTACATATACCATTTCGTAAGTTGGGTAGCGCCTATGCAGAACCGGATGCAGATCTGCATGGCATGCATGAAAAAATCCGCAGGAATGTGTATCATGCGTCATATGTAATTCGTGCACAGGCGGGCAAGGCGCTTTTGCGTATAGAGGCATTTGATGATCTTGAAGCGCTACTTGATGACCCGGATCCTCGCGTCCGGCGCGCGGCATTGGATGGCTTGGCGGATTATCGGTTTTGGCATTACATCGGACGCAATCCTGCCAGCAGCGAGCAGATCTCACCTGAGATGATCGCGTCTATTCACAGGATGCTGACAGATCCTGAGGAAGCCCTGTTTGTCGTGGATGGGGCCCTCATGGTGCTCAGTCTTGCGGCACCAGAGGTTGTTATGGAAAACCTTTCTGCCGTCATGGCTTGGACCGATCACGATGAGCAGTGGATCCGGCAATCGGCATTTGCCGCATTGCGCACAATTTCCGAAGATGAGGCGCTTTTGCCAGCAGTACTGCCGACCATGGTCGAGATGTTTAATAACGAGGGGCATGCACAGCCGCGCTGGGGTATGCAGCACCAGCTCGCTATGGTGCTTCGGAGAACACCGCCCGATAGTGACGTGGCCATGAAGGCTTTTGAGGGCTTACAGCAAGCTGTTGCAGATACACGTATTCGCCCCGAGCCGCGGTCTGGCGAAGGACGCTATTATGTTGTCCAAGCGGCTTTAGCGGCAATAAGAGAGAATCCGGCGGATGCTATTTTGATTGCCGAGTCTTTTCAGTCCCGCTTCCCGGAATTGCAACCCGGCGACATCGACCAAGTGACACAAGCGCTACTGGAAACGCGCGAGGATCTTTCCGAAGAGGCGGAAACGGCGCTAACGGATCTTCTGGTAAAAACGTATCGAAGTGCATTTTTGGCCATGATGGAGGAAGATGCAGCTTCGGTTCCATTAGATACATTAATTCAACTTGTACGATTGGATCGCCCGGACGTTGGTTGGGAAATGGTGGGTGATTTGGATTATGCGGAACGGGTCTGGCAGTTTACCAGCTTTGCACCAAAGCCCGAGGATGAATTGCCGGACCACATGGGGAGACGGTATCGGCAAGTTACGCTGCCGGATTCGCTAGAAGGCTGGTATCAGCCGGATTATGATGCGTCTGATTGGGAGAGCGGACGCGCCCCGATTGGGAAGGGCGAATTTCGCGGACGCGGGGCACATGGTATCACGATCGACAATCGTTCGGAATGGGGCGAAGGAGAATTCCTTGTCATGCGGGGCGAATTCGAGATACCCGATCCTGCCAATTATGATTTTTACCGACTGCGTGTGTTAGCCAATCAAGGCTTTCGCGTGTATCTTAACGGCCAGGAAGTTCATACCTATATCTGGTGGAATAATAATCCCGAGTATCGCGCCATTAATCTCGGCCCGAATCATGTAGCACATTTTCGTGAGGGCACGAACCTGTTGGCGGTCTATGCGAATACGGCCATTGTTGATGGGGAACAAATTGGTCAGATTGATATCTACCTTGAGAGCCTCAGGAAAAGTGATTTAATCGGAGACAACGAGGAATAGGCGCGAAGAGTACCATCAGCATTGCTATGACGCAGCATATGCAATGGAGTGAGGGCTAAGCAGGTGCATGAAAACGCGAACCTCTTGCACAACACGAGAGGTTCGTGTTTATATGGACCCTGTGCTCGTCACACATGCATCTCTGGATCTTGGACGTAGCATGCCGTATCGGATTCATGCTCCTATTGGGAAATGAATATGAAAACCAGATTTGATGGTAAGAAAGCCTTTGCGCATCTGAGCGTGCTAACAGAAGATATTGGTCCTCGCCATGGTAGTTCAAGGAATGAGATCAAGGCGGCCAAGTATATTTACAAGCATTTCAAAGATCTTGGATTAAAACCTACTTATCAAGACTACCCGATTTATTCCTTTGAGCGCGCCGAAGCAACATTGACAAGACCTGACGGTAGTGAGGTTCCGTGCGAGCCATTTCCTATGACGGCGCGTACCCCCCCGCAAGGCGTTAGCGGTAAAGTTGTGTTTCTAGAGGATGCTCACGAAGCTTTTCTGGATGAACGGCTTGCCGGTAGCATTGTTGTGACCTTTAATAACTTTAATCGGACCTTGTATGAGGAATTCTTGAAATTCAAACCAGCAGGTCTGGTGTCGATTCAGTCTGCCCACAGCCAGTTACATGTGGCATCCCCTTGGCGCCTGGATTTGGAAAGAGAGGTTCAGACGCTTCCTTCTGTGTGCTTGACGTATAAGGATGGTGTGGCATTGATTCATGACCTGCCGGAAACGTTAACCATTCGTTCTAAAACGTTCGGTGAAGGCTGGCGTGTTGGCAAGAATGTGATCGCCGATCTTGCGGGTACAGGCCCCAGTGACGATGTCATCATCGTGTGCGCCCACTATGATTCGGTTTGGATCGGGCCCGGTGCATTTGATAACGGTGGCGGCATTGCTGCCATTATGGAGCTCGCGCGCGTGTATCGCGAAAAGGGATCGAAATACAATCTGCGATTTTGTGCATTTGGTGGCGAGGAAATGGGGCTATGGGGTTCGAAAGGCTATGTAAAGTCTTTACAAGACCTCGACAAAAAAGCGCGAAAAACGAATACATGCGAAGCAAGCCAAAACCGTACGGAATTAGATCGGATTCGGTTTGTTCTCAATCTGGATATGGTTGGTATGTATCATGGCCGAAGCAATGCGCTTGTGCTTGGGCCATCAGACATTGCCGCATCTGTTCGTTTTCTGTCAAATCGTTTGCGTTATCCGATAGGGATTCAAGAAGATAAGGTCTATTCGTCCGATAACCGTTACTTCAATTTTCTTGGGATTCCGAGCCTATCGTTTAACCGATGCGGTTTTGCAGATGGCCAAGGGCACACTGCGGGTGACACCATTGATAATTGTAGTCCGGAGGGCATCGCACATATCAGCCAGTTTGTTGAAAGTTGGATAGATGAATATCTGATGGCTTTACACCGGTTCCCGTTTAAACGAGCATTGCCAACTTCATCACAACAGTCGGTGGATAAGCTTTTGAACGGGAAAACGCCTTTTCACGCTTATGATCGCGCGGCACTTCTCAAACAGGCCAAGAAGAAGTAAGTCGGTGAGCAAACGCGTCCCCCATTCATCTTGCATCGGCCGCAAAAACGGAAGCGTCAGAAAATCTGGCTACTCTCGCCGCAGATGCTGCTAGATTGCGCGCATATCATCCTTGCGTCTCATAATAAATTGTAAGGGATAATATTGATGATGGTATACATCTCATATGTCTTGGAATTTTCATCAGACCTATACAACGCTGCCTGAATCCTTGTTTTCGCATGTTTTGCCAACCAAGGTGCCACAGCCGGGATGGGCCGTCATCAATGCTACCTTGTCTTCCGAATTGGGGTTAGATTCCGATCAGCTCTCATCTGCGCGTGGAATGGCAGAGTTAGCTGGATGCGAGATACCGGCAGGAAGTGAACCTATTGCGCAAGCATATGCAGGGCATCAGTTTGGCTCGTTTACTATGCTAGGGGATGGACGCGCCGTTGTTCTAGGCGAGCATGTGGATCCTACGGGTGTGCGGTGGGATGTTCAGCTCAAAGGGTCTGGTCGCACGCCATATTCGCGTAATGGTGATGGCAAAGCCGTTTTAGGGCCAATGTTGCGCGAATATATCATCAGTGAAGCGATGCATGCTTTGGAGATTCCGACGACACGCAGTTTAGCTGTTGTCACCACTGGGGAGGATGTCTTTCGCGAAACAGCAATGCCTGGAGCCGTATTGACACGTATTGCCGCCAGCCACATTCGTGTGGGTACCTTTCAATATGCGGCTTCCCTCCAGGATGTAGGTTTGTTGCAAAGATTGGCAGACTACACGATCCAGCGGCATTTTCCGGAATTGGCAGAGTCGGATTCGCGTTATCTCGATTTACTGGAATGGACCATGCGTCGACAAGTATCCCTTATCACAGCATGGATGAAAGTCGGTTTTATTCATGGTGTGATGAATACGGACAACATGGCCATTTCGGGCGAAACGATTGATTACGGTCCCTGTGCTTTCATTGATCGTTATAATCCGGCGACCGTATTCAGCTCGATTGATGTTTATGGACGGTATGCCTTTGGCAACCAACCACCGATTGCTTTGTGGAATCTCTCACGTTTTGCTGAAACGCTTTTGCCGCTGTTGCATGCTGATCGTAACAAAGCAATTAACAGGGCCGAAAACGTTCTGGAGCAATATGAACGGATATACCTTGCGCAATGGACCGACATGATGCGGGGTAAATTGGGATTGGGAAACAGGGAAGAGGATGATCATAAGCTCATTCAGATGCTCCTGCAGCGGATGCAGCAAAACGGAGAGGATTATATCAATACGTTCCGGACGCTTATGAATTCGCTCGAGGCTCCAGTGGGCATCTTTGCCGCAGACCCCGTGCTACAAGATTGGTGGCAATGCTGGCATAACCGCCGAGACCGGCAGCCTCAATCGGACAGAGGCGCATTACAACAGATGCAACGTGCCACACCTGCAGTGATACCTCGAAACCAAAGGGTGGAAGAAGCGTTGCAAGCGGCCAGTGCTGAAAAGGATTATCGTCCACTGCATGCTCTGCTAGCGGCCTTGCAAGATCCCTACGATCATCAGCGTGAGCGATCCTATTACCAGGAACCACCGCCGACTGGTGCGGCTCCCTATCGTACCTTCTGCGGTACATGAAGAACCATCGCAAGATTCAAGTGGATGATATGTGTGAGTATTTGCGTTTCATCCAAGCCCCGATCAGAGACAGGATCACAAGAGCAAATAAGGGCAGCATTGCTGATGGTCGCAATGCATCGCCAGCTTCTGCAGCATCCGTGATGCCATGAATGGCACTCGCGTATACACCCCACTTCACGCTAAGACCAATCATGGTTGCGAGCATGAAACGGGGAAGCGGCACACGTAAAAGTCCACATGCAAAATTGATTGCTGAATGCGGAAAACCGGGTAGCATACGTAGTGCGGTCAAGGTCAAGAAATCACTACTGCGCTGTAGAATTTGCATGAGTTTGTTCGGCTCTTCAACATCACGGCCTCTGGCTGCCATCATGGAACTGAATGTATAGCCGCCGATACCTCCGAGCGTACTCGCTGCCACTAGAAGGATTGTGGATATCCAAGGCGGGTTGAATGGGGCAATGAGCCACAACCCGAGACTACCCGGCAAGCCAAAGGTGAATAGGATTGCCATGACAATGGATGCTGCAATCCAAAACCATGGATTCGTTCCTAGTTTATGTCCCCAGCCTAGCAGCGTTTCCGTATCAAGCGGGCTCCAGGCCGCAATGATAAGTCCTGTAACCACCAAAACTGGTAGCGTCCATACTCTCCATGATTGTTGTTTGATTTTCGATTTTGCACACATGGATAGCCAATGCTCCTTGGTTACAATACCTAATGCGGTATATACATATATCATAAATTCGTAGTTTGCAGCACTACCTTACTTGGTCTTACCAAGGGTACTGCAGTTGAGGGAGCAAAATCGGGCATCATTGCCCAGATCATTTGTCCTGGTGGTGTGGATACGGATATGGCTGGAAATGCACGGCCGAATCTTGACCGTGCAAACCTTATTTTGTCTTATGATGTCGCCGATGCGGTTATGTTTTGTCTTCAACAACAGGGCAATGCTGTCACCGATATCGTGCAGCTTCGCCGGACCAGTCAGGCGTATTGATCTTTTGAGAGAGAGGGAGAAAATACAGCGGATTACCTTTTCCTTTCAGTCTTTCCTATCTGATTTTCTGGCGACATGTCTCTGCAACGAAAATGCTATCATACGAGGGTGATCGCATGTGGGGTGAGGGGAGATTATGTCAGTGTGGAAGCACAGGCTGCCAATTTTGTGCGGACCTGATTTTCCAATGCGGGTAATGATATTGCATCAAGCGCAACCTTGTAGTCGTCCATGGTTTTGGCTCCCAGGCAGACACTGTGGTTTCCCGGCAGGTCTAGGATATATCGAATGGCAACTTGGGCCATGGTATAGCCTTGAGGAACGTGTTGCTGCAGAACGGCATAGCGACGGTAATCCTCTTTGCCTGCCTGATTGGAACGATTGTCGTCGGGGTTCCATGTCGGTTGATGCTTGAAGTATTTGCCACTAAGGCGACCTTGTGCCATGACACCTCGCACTTGCGTTCCCACATTGTGTGCGGTAACCAGCTTGTAAATGTCCTTTTCCTCTCGTAACAAGCTTGTGTTGTATTGCAGCACATCCAGCATGTCGAGATCAAGCATCGCTTGGATGATACGGAGATTGTTCGTCGAAATGCCGTAGTATCGGCATTTCCCTTCATTCACCAAAGCGTCCAATACCGATTTTGCTTCTTCGAGATCTTCAATGCGCGGGGGACAATGATATAAATAGATGTCGATGAAGTCCGTTTGCAGGCGCTGCAAAGAGCCTTCTATGCTGGGGCGAATCGTCGGCGGGCTCGAATCATCCTCGCGACTTCCGTCCGCACCGACGCGAAAACCGAATTTGGTAGATACAACCCAGCGGTCGCGTTGTCCTTGGATGGCTTCTCCCACGCGCCGTTCCGATTCTCCGTTGCCATATTGTTCTGCCGTATCGATAAAATTGACGCCCATATCGCCAAGCTCGCGGATCATGCGAAGTACGTTCTGTTTTCCGGGGTCAGGATGACCATCAGGCTTGCCTCCGAACCAAAGCGGACCGGCAAGCTGCCAGGCACCAATGCAGATCGGGCATACTTCGAGCCCCGTTTTTCCCAATACGACTTTCATGAAATCTCCTTATTTAATAAACGTGGCAAGAAATGTGCTGATTGCCTGATTCGTTTCGCCTCTTTTTACATCCTTATCGCGCAAGGACACGGTTGCTTCCAGCGGCTTACAGAGCAAACGCTCAGCATCCGCATATGACTTGGAGGCACCACCCCCGCCATGCGTACAAAAGAAGGCTGCACGCGGAATCTTTGTAGCCTCCTGTTGCAGGAATGTTCGTACCGCCGGGCACAGGGTGCCAGCCCATACCGGGCTCCCGATGATAACGACATCATAGTTTGCGAGATCTTTATCAACGACAAGCAACTCTGTTGATGATTGGCGTAAGGCATCAATGCAGCCTTTAATGAATCCCCATACGCCAGCCCGGCTCCGCTGCTCCTGCAGTTCTAACAGATCGGCCTTCAGACATTGCACTATGCGCTCGGCAACCATTCGGGTATGTCCTGTTCGGGAATAATAAACCACTAGCGTGTTCATAACGCTACCTATACCGTAACATGGCGTCAGAAGCAAATTCCATCCAGACATCAACGCCGGCAGACTGTCTCTTTGTTTATTGGGATTTTCGTCAATCGGAATATTCCTGCGTGTCCTGATTCTTTGTTTTGTGGGGTGAGTGTATGCGTTTTTCCTTTGTTTAAGGCTGCTTGACGCATAACAACCCAGCGGGTAATTTCATTCCGTTACAAAGGCTGTGGGTGAAAAAGCAGGTAATAAGTCGATAAGAAAAAAGACCGAAAAAGCCTACGCTGTGCGCTGATTGTAACACAACTGCTGCGGGGTGTGCGGTGCGTTCTTTTTTTGTGACGAGCATGCAGATGCATTGGGTGCATCGCCATTAAATAACAAAGGATAGATATGCCAAGCGATCAAGTGCAAAAGATTCTGAACTCGAGTTCAATCGAGGATAAAGTTGGTCAGACGCTGTGTTTTGGATTCAGTGGGGTTTATGCGCATCGCGATATACTGGATGCGATTTGCAAATATCGTGTCGCCGGTTTCCGGACTACACCTGGTTCATTGAAGTTTCAGCGCTATTTTGGAAGTGATCATCCCGGCGCAAAGCGTGTGATGCGGGATCCGGAACCATTGGAACGCGAGCATTTTAATAGTTGGGGTGGGGCGCCGCGTGTATCGCCCGAAACATACGCCGCGACACTGAACCGGTTGCGCGAATGCGCAATGGAAACCGGCGCTGGGATCCCCCTGTATTTTGCGACTGACTTTGAGGGCAACGTCAGCATCGACTTTAACTCGCCTGGCATCGAGGGCTTTCCGCACCCCATGGGATTGGCCGCGTCAGGGGATCCGGGGGGTTGTTATCTCGCAGCCAAAGCCATCGGTCAGCAGCTTCGCGCGGGGGGCTTTAACTGGCTTCATTCTCCGGTATTAGATGTCAATACAGAGCCCGCCAATTCAGAAATCGGTACGCGCAGCTATTCGGCGAAGCCGGAAACCGTGGCCCGTTACGCGCTGGAATCTCTCAAGGGATTTACCGATGCAGGCGTCATCGCTACGGGCAAGCATTTTCCCGGGCGTGGTAGTTCGGCGCAAGATGTTCATTTCGGCGTTGCTGTCATTGAAGATGATGCGGAACGCATGCGCCAGATTCATTTGGCTCCCTACAAACCCCTGATCGAGGCGGGTCTACCTGCCATTATGCTGGCGCACTCCATCTATCCGGCTTTGGATCCCGAGCAGGAAATTGCAACCTTATCGCGAGCCATCATCGAAGACATACTTCGGCAAGAACTTGGGTTCGACGGTGTCGTCATGACCGACTCCTTTACGATGGGCGGATTGGTTGCCAAGTACGATGTGGATGAAGCGGCGGTGATGTGCATTGAGAATGGCGTCGATCTCATTTTGCTAAAAGATGAGAATGCATTACGTGGCGAAGTGTATAACGCCATCCTCCAAGCCGTTAAAACAGGACGTATCAGTGAGGAACGACTGGAAGCTGCGGTTATGCATGTGTTGACCGCCAAGGAACGCTGCGGGCTACTTGATGGGAGCGGAGGGATTGTCCCTGCTGAAGAAACACGCAATATCCTGTCTCGCCCGGAAATTGCAGATTCGGCAAAAGAAGCCGCCGAAAAATCGCTTGTGATTTTGCGTGATCGCGATCAATTGCTCCCCTTGAAGCCTGGCGCAAAGGTTCTGGTTTTGGAAGAGGTGTTCTCGCTTATGAAGAGCCTTAACAATGAGACTTGTCATGTGGGCGCGCTGTATGAGGCCCTCGTCGATCGCGGCGTAGATGCCACCATCCTTGATTTTGTAACGAATCAGAATTTTGAAAAAGTATGGCCAATCATCCAGCAGCGGGCAGCCGAGGCGGATATTGTGGTACATACAGGTTTCTTTAAGCGAGGCACCAATTTCGCGCAGGCGGCAGAATGCCACAAGCGCATCGCTGCCTTGGACGTACCGACTATATTTGTGACCAATAGTCCATATAACTTGATTGTGCCGGAAGAAGCCGGAACGGTTCTGGTCACATTTTCCGCATTCAAACGTTCGCTCGAGGCGGCGGCTGCAGTCATGTGCGGGGAGAGCGAATTCCAAGCGAAATTGGATTTTGATCCGGACACCACATATAACTAGGGGAAAGCATGGATTTTGTTGCAGAACTGCGGGACATGTCTAAAAAGCATGACTATATTGTTTGTTTCGATAGTGATGGGTGTGTCTTCGACACCATGGAACTGAAGCATAAGGAGTGTTTCTGTCCGGCATTCATCAAGCACATGGGAATGCAGGCGGTCAGCAAATATGCGCGCGAGGTCTGGGATTTTGTAAATCTGTACAGCAAGACCCGGGGATGCAACCGTTTCATGGGGGTTCAATACGCTTTTGCCATGTTGCAAACGCGACCTGCGTTCCGCGACCGGGGCGTCACGCTACCGGATTGTCGGGCCTTTGAAGATTGGCTTGCCTGCGAGACCAAGCTCGGTAACCCGGCTTTAGCTGCACATATAGAGGCGTCGGGAGAAACGTCGCTCAAGCGGTTTCTGGACTGGAGCTCGGAGGTAAATCAGCGGGTAGAGGAAATGGTGCACGGAGTTGCTCCGTTCCCGGGGGTACGGGAAATATTGGCGCAAGCCGATGGCAAGGCCGATATGATGGTGGTATCGCAAACTCCGCTGGAGGCACTTGCCCGCGAGTGGAAAGAGCATGAGATGGATGGCTATGTGCAGATGATTGCGGGGCAGGAGCACGGAACCAAAACCGAACACATCCGCTTTGCCACCGAAGGCAAGGGGTATGCCAAGCAATGTATATTGATGGTTGGCGATGCGCCCGGCGATCTCGCTGCGGCCCAGGCGAACCAAGCACTTTTCTATCCTATTGTTCCCGGTCAGGAAGAACAATCCTGGGCGGATTTTGTGCAAGAGGGGCTCGGTCGGTTTTTCGATGGATCCTTTGCGGGCGAGTACCAAGCCAGCTTGCTTCATGCATTCGACAAGTCGCTGCCTGAGAAGCCTTCATGGCCGGATGCATAATTCATCTCAGACATGTTGCCAATCAGACGACTCGCAAGTCAGGCTTTTTGACAATCATTAATAAATTCGGTTTGCAATCACGCATGAATATTGATTCAATATTCATGAGCGGAGGTGTGATATGGCTGTTTTGCAAGTCAGAAATATGGCGGATGATCTTTATGGGGCGCTGGGCAGACGTGCCGCGCTTGATAACAGATCGATAAGTCAGGAAGTTATTGAGATTATCACGGAATATCTGGCAACACCCAGAAAAGGTGGATGCTCGGGGGATGAAGAGGTTT
>PXBF01000122.1 GCA_003567005.1 PVC group bacterium | reverse complement strand
GCATTCGCGATCTCATGCTGCGACTGCAAAACCTTCAGCAACAATTCAATGATCCACTCGACCTCACCGAAGCATTCCCCGACTGGTTCTGACGCCCCCCTGCCTACTGGACAAAAAAGAAACATCATCAGATGGAATATATCAATCCGTATAGTAATTCGACGCGCTGGTTGCGCGGCAACATCCACATGCATCAGTTTTGTAGTGGGCACCTGGATCTGGGTGCCAGTGGACACATCTACAAGCTGCTTCATTACGACTTCGTCGCCATCACCGACCATAATCAAACCCATGGACGGAATGCCATTGCACAATGGGAGCGGCAGGCCGGACTGGTTATCGTCCCCGGCGAAGAAAACGGCAAAACCGATCATATCATCGAACTCGGGGTGCATGAGGTCACGCCCACGCCGTCCGATGACTATCTGGAACGGGCAAAGGCCCTGCGGGCTGCGGGAGGGTTCGTGATGGGGTGCCATCCGCAGATATATGCGAACGGCGAGGACAATATTCGCCGGGCAGCCGACGAACTGCATGCGGTGGAAATATTCAATGCCCTGAAGGAAGGTCGTGGCAGCGACGAGGAACGCAATATCGCTTTCTGGGATGAGCTACTCACCGCCGGCAAGCGGATTTGGGGCGTAGCATCAGATGACTTTCATGCGAGCATTGTCGGTCCAGGCCAAGGCTGGGTTGGTGTGCAAGTGCCCGAAGATGCCCATGTAACGTGGCCCTTGATTGTCGAACAATTGAAGCGCGGCGCGTTCTATGCATCGACCTATCCCGGTTTTTCTCGTTTGACCTGAGCAATGAAGTCTTACGCGTGGTCGCCACGCGTAAGCCCTGCGGCTTGCGTGTGATCGGCCCGGGTGGCACCGTGCTGACGGAATGCAACGGCACCGAATTGGAGTGGCCCGTGCAATCCGGCCTGGACTATTTCCGCGTGGAAGTCGTCAATGGCCGCAAGCGTGCCTGGAGCCAGCCGTTCTTCCTCGCATGAAATGACGAAGAAACACCCCTACCGAGGTTCCGTTTCCTGGACTTCGACTTTTTCGCCTTGGGCGGTCACTTTGAGGGCACCTTTGCGCAGCGGCCAAATCTGGATGGTTTCCGTATCTTCTGTTAGTTCGAAGGGCCCCGGGAATGGCGTGGATCCGCGTGCTTTGCCATGTGCATCTTGGTTAATTACGATCGGAGAGCCATCTGGATTCTCATAATTTTGTTTCGGGATCTGGGCTTGTCCTAGCATATCTGTATGAATTCGCGCGCAAGCAACTTCCTGCCAAACTTTCTTGAGTGGCAGGTGCAGGTAAAGGCAACCATCTTCCTTCTCGACACGGAAACGATCCTCGGCCGAGCCATCGACAAGTGCATGTCGATCTAATTTCGGTGACTGCGCGTGCCGAAGGTAGACATTACGGTCGATCCATACGGGATTCTTATTCTTATCATAACTCGCTAATCCGGCGGGATGCAGCAGAATGTTGTTGTAAAAACGATCATCGCCATCATCGACACCAGCGAAACCACAGACTTGTGTACCATGTTGATCAAAGTATTGTGTTTGGCGTGCAGATTCTGCGCGCTGGCGGACTTGCCCCCCGATGAGGTTATGTACGTATGCATTGCCTTGGGCCGAGTCGAGGATCGAAACATCTGAAAGCAGAATATTATTGTCTACCAACACAGGCCCATGACTGATTTCGATAAAAATATCGCCGAAGCTGGAATGGTTGCCGTACATGGTATTATTACTGATGCGCGCGCCTTGCGTCATCCAGTCGAGCCAGATGCCCATGTGACAATTGAAAATGAGATTGTTGGAAATAACCGTGTCAATCGGAGCATGCAGCTTGATGCCCGCCTGCTCGAAGCCCCCGAAAAGTTTGCGAACATGGATGTCGTGGATGACATTACCTTCGATACGACAAAATGCGCCGCCATGACTTCCCACAATCCCGCTTTGCTCGCAATGAGAAATACGGTTGTTGCGTATCACATGATGTCCAATGTTATCGGGCGTCCAGTCGCCACGCTCCAACACGCGCTTTACTGCCTGAAAATGCGCATTGAAACCATATTGGATGGTTCCATCGCGCCGATCGTGAAACTTACCGAGGGTAATACCCGTACAACGCGAGTGGCTAATGGTATTGTTCTCGATCACCCATCCCTTGCTCCAGTTGACGCCGATCAACCCAATTTGCTCGGTCGTAGGCGGCGACCAAGGCGTAGCCGCCTGGGATAGTGTAAAGCCACGAACCGTAAGATAATTGATACGGGGACGGGACGGGTAGAATACCGCCTGCCGTACATTGATCTCGGTATACGCTTTGTTGGGATCAACCGCGCCAAAGTTAGCCCAGATCGTTGTTTCCCATTCAGCGTTAATAGCGAACCAGCGCATGCTATGCAAGCGGAAGAGCTCGTCCATTGCAGCAGCTTCATTGATCGCCCTGTCATTAATATACACTTGCCCGCTGTGGTGCTGCCGGTTTTGCGGAAAAAACCAATCTCCCCCCAATAGGTTCGCAAACGGATTAAACCCGCCGAAAAGGTCATTAGGTACAGATGCCTTCCAAACACCGCCATCCACATGCACCCAGTTATCCACTACTTCCGAGCCCTTGATTTGCACCGTTTCGCCCGGAGCGGCTTGATACGTAATGCGGGATTCATCACTCGTTCCGCCGCGTGGTGGATCGATATATTCGCGATAGATGCCTTCGTAAACAGTGATCGTGTCGCCTGGATGCGCGCGGTTTGCGGCCTCTTGGATCGTAAGCAATGGTGCAGAAGCTGCCCCGCTATTCTTATCAGAACCTGTCTTTTTTACATGGTATGTTATGTTCCCACCGGAATCCGTTCGCATGTGATTTTTCATGGCGTAAATCTAGCAGTATCAAGCTGGTGCCGTCAAACCTGGCGTCTCGAAAATCCACCTGACACAAATATTCATCTGATTGCACTGATGGCTGTCGTCGCAGAGTTAAAACGAATCGATTAATCATACGCGCTCACCCCATCACCGCCCCCTACACTCCGTGCCAACCCAAAGCGGCGATTCTAATCGCCGCACTCCAAATCCACCCACGACCATATCGCAGAACGGGGACAGACTATTTGAGAAAGATTTTTTTGGAAATTCTTGCTGCTCATTTCTGCCTGTATATGCAGGGATCATTGGGAGCCCTGATAAACAGGAGATACTGACATGCGTGTTGCAATCACGCAAATTGTCTGTCCTTGTAAAAGGCGCTAACGCAGTCTTGCGAAAGCGGACCGGAATTGCATCGCAAGGCCCGGTATTTCATCGGCGGGAAGATAGTCTGCAAGTTCCGCGGCAATCGCTGTATCCGAAAGTTGGCAGGCATATTCTCGGAGGAAATCGTAGAACGCATCGATTGACACGCCGGGAAACCGTTGCCCAGGTTTTACCAGACGGGAGTAGGCCGGCTTCTGCAAGCGATCACGTAATGTTTCCTCGTCGGGCTTCACG
>PXBF01000059.1 GCA_003567005.1 PVC group bacterium | reverse complement strand
TGCTTGCCATTTTACTCCTACTCATCGGGCTTGCCTTGTACATTAGCACGGAAAAAGAATTGGCCTTGTGGTTTGTCGCTGGGGCCGTAGCTGTTTTTGTGCTGTTCCGATTCATGACTGCGGCTGTGCTGTATGCTGCACGCAAACTACCGCGTCCATCATGGGGTGTATTGCGTATGGCATTGGCATCCATCCAACGTCCCGGGGCACCGGCAGGGGGCATTGTTTTTGCGCTTGGGTTGGGTTTGACAACATTGGTGATTATAACGCAAGTGCAGACCAATCTAAATCGGCTGGTGATGGAAACGTTACCACAAGATGCACCGGGTTTCTTCGTGATGGATATCCAAGGCGACCAAATTGAAGAATTTGTGGATCGAGTAAACGTGTATGATGGCGTTCATCGTGTGGACTATTCTCCGGTTTTACGGGGGCGTATTACCGAAATAAAAGGCGTTCCCGTGCGTGAAGCGACCATTGATCCGTCTGTAGGCTGGGCTGTGCGGGGTGACCGTTTTTTGACGTTTCGGTCGGATCTTCCCGCAGGAAATGAAGTTGTGAAGGGACGTTGGTGGAATGGTGCGGACGATGGGGATACGGCTTTGGTTTCGATTACGGCGGACTTGGGAGAGGGATTGGGACTGGCACCGGGCGATACATTGGGGGTTAATGTGTTAGGACGCCAAATGACAGCAACGGTGGCGAATTGGCGTGAAGTGGATTGGGGAAGTTTGCAAATGAACTTTGCCATGGTTTTTCATCCCGATGCCTTGGCTGGCGCACCAGCTTCCTGGTTGGCTTCGATACATGGCGACCGCATTCAAGAGGGGATACTGTTTAGAAATCTCACATTGCAGTATCCGAATGTGACCGTGATAGGAACGCGCGATGTGCTGGCACAAGTGGCGCGAACGATCCATCGCATCGGACTTGCATTTCGCGCGGTTGGAGGTGTTGCTTTGGTAGCAGGTTTTCTGGTGTTAGCGGGGGCTGTTGCCGCCGATCAGCGACGTCGCATACGTGAGGCCGTCATCGCGAAGGTCTGTGGTGCAACCAGGGGAGATCTGCTACATGCTTTGGTAACAGAGTTTGCCTTGCTGGCTTTCGCGGGATTTCTTCTGAGTGTACTTGTAGGGAGTCTGGCGGCCTATGGTGTGATTCGCGGGCTGATGCAAATGGAATACAACCCGGATCTGGGAGCCGTCGCGCTGGTTTTGTTGCCGGGGATTGCGGGCATCATTCTCGTGGGGGTTGCGGGTACCTGGCGTGTTCTCGGACAGCGGCCCGCGCGTCATCTGCGCGAGGAGTAGCTGATGCTGGGGCAGCAGGTTGCGGGATCATACTTCGCGTAAAGCTACGTATGACAGGAAACCTGCTGTATCTGGGGGTGCTATAGCACATACCGTTGGCTATTATTCCGTTTCGGGGGGCTGCTGTACGGTTTGCGGTGTATCGGCTTCCATGTCTTCAGCGGGTACACCATCCTCCGGTTGGAAGGGAGAAGCCGAAACGAGTTTGTCGTCTGCATCCATATTCATGAGCCGGACGCCTTGGGTGTTACGACCGATAACGCGGAAGTCGGACACATGCATGCGCATCATTTTTCCCTTCGCAGTAATCAGCATAAGGGAATCCTCTTCGTATACGGTATGTCCTTCGACGACCAAGCCATTACGTTCAGACGTTTTGATCGCAATGATACCGCTACCACCACGGTTTTGCTGACGGTACTCATCAAAGCTGGTTTTTTTGCCATAGCCGCTTTCCGTACAGACCATGAAAGATGCTTCTGGGTCCACGATTGCCATGCTATGAACGCAATCATCGCCTTTGAGCTTAATGCCACGGACGCCGCGTGTGGCGCGCCCTTGGGCGCGTAATTGCACTTCGGAAAAGCGAATGCTCATACCATTGCGCGTGAGCAGCAGGATCTCGTTGTCCCCTTCGGTTTGTTTTACTTCAATCAAGCGGTCACTATCATCGACCCGGATAGCAATAATGCCATCTTTACGAACATTGCGATAATCACTTAATTTGGTTTTTTTGACGATACCTTGACGGGTGGCCATTACGAGGTTGGTGCTATCGTTCAGATCGCGTACACGAATCATGGCTGCAATACGTTCATCCTCCCGTAGGTTGAGCATATTGACAATCGCTTTACCACGCGATGTACGCCCGGCTTCCGGTACGCGGTAGACTTTTTCGATATAGACGCGTCCATCGGGCGTAAAGAACATGATACTGTCATGCGTTGTGGCCGTAAACAGGTGTTCGACATAGTCGTCATCTTTGGTTGTCATGCCGGCGACGCCTTTGCCGCCGCGCCGTTGGGCCCGATAGGTATCGATTGGCACACGTTTGATGTATCCGCTATGTGAGATGGTGATGATGCATGGCTCATCGGCAATCAGATCTTCAATTTCCATGTCATCCGCCGCCGCCGTGATTTCGGTCCGGCGTGGATCCGCATACTTTTCTTTAATTTCGGTTAATTCTTCCTTGATAACGCCGAAGATCAACTGTCGGTCTGCCAGCAGGGAGCGCAAATAGGCGATACGTTCCATGATAGCTGCGTATTCCTGTTCCACCTTGTCGCGTTCGAGGCCGGTGAGCTGATACAGACGCATATCCAGAATGGCGCGTGCCTGCAATTCGCTGAGGGCAAAGCGGCTCATCAGGGTCATACGTGCATTTTCGCGATCCGTGGCTTGACGAATGGTGCGTACGACCTCATCCAGGTTGTCCATCGCAATCCGCAGTCCTTCGAGAATGTGGGCACGCGCTTCGGCCTTTCTGAGCTCGTATTGGGTGCGGCGCGTAACGACTTCGAAGCGATGATCGACAAAGCAACGCAAGATCTCCGGGAGATTCATGACTTTGGGGCGTCCTTCATCCAAGGCCAACATAATGGCACCAAACGTGGTCTGAAGTTGCGTGTGTTTATAGAGATTATTTAACACGACATCGCCAATGGTGCCTTTCTTCAGCTCAATGATGATCCGCACGGGCTCTTTTTGATTAGACTCATCCCGCAGGTCGGAGATGCCTTCTATCATCTTGTTCTGCACCAGAACGGCGATACTTTCGATTAACTTGGCCTTGTTGACATTATAAGGGAGTTCGTAGACCAGAATCCGTTCACGGTCGCCTTTCATGTCCTCGATGCGCGCTTTGCCGCGAATTCGGATCAGGCCCCGGCCTGTCTGGTACATTTGACGAATGGGACCCATACCGCAAATCATGCCTGCCGTTGGAAAGTCGGGACCTTGGATAAACTGCATCAGATCATCGGGTGTACAGTCAGGATGTTCGATGAAATGTAAGATGCCATCCACCAGTTCCCCGAGATTATGGGGTGGGATATTTGTGGCCATGCCAACGGCAATACCGGTTGAACCATTGAGCAAGAGGTTGGGTAGTTTGGCTGGCAGGACAAGGGGCTGGGTGAGGGACTCGTCATAGTTGGGTCCAAAATCAACGGTTTCCTTGTCGATATCCTCCAATAATTCTTCGGCATGGCGATCCATACGTACTTCGGTGTAACGCATGGCCGCTGCTGCGTCACCATCGCGCGATCCGAAGTTGCCTTGCCCTTCCACGAGCGGGGCACGCATAGCCCACTCCTGTGCCATGCGGACAATGGTGTCGTACACCGCTGTGTCACCATGTGGGTGATATTTACCAATCACGTCACCAACCACGCGAGCGGACTTTTTGAATGGTCGGTTGTGCGTGTTGCTGAGCTCTCGCATGGCGTACAGCACGCGGCGGTGCACCGGCTTCAGTCCGTCGCGTGCATCAGGCAGCGCACGTCCGGCGATTACACTCATGGAGTAATCGATATAAGAGGAACTCATTTCCTCTTCAATGAGAATCGGGTGAATCTGATTTTCTTCTGGTGTATCCATAATGATCTTAAATATCTAGGTTGCGGACATTCAGGGCGTTCTTTTCGATGAATTCGCGTCGTGGTTCGACTTCATCCCCCATGAGAATGGTAAACATTTCATCTGCCTTGACGGCATCTTCCTGTATGACGCGCAATAATTTGCGTCCGGCAGGATCCATCGTGGTTTGATACAGTTGTTCAGGGTTCATTTCGCCGAGACCTTTATAGCGCTGGATGCTGAGCCCTTTGCGACCAATCTCGCAAACGCTGGTCAGCAAATGAGCCAAGGATTCGACAGGGATAGCGTTCGCATGTTCCTCGTCTGCCGGACTGCGGAGTTGTCCGATTTGGGAGCCTTCACCTGCATATTGTTGCGGGCGAAATCCCATTTCGGCAAGCGTCCGTAGCAAGCTTTCAATACGGGATGCCGAGAAAATTTCGAGGTATTCGAAACGATCTCCTTCGGCGCTGCCACCTTGCGAATCCGTAGCTAGATTGAGCGTATGACCTGCTTGTTGCTCACAGGCTTCGCGTATCTGTTTTAGTTCCCCATCATCATATGCATAGCGTGTTTCTTCGCCACTTTCGCCATGAGTAAAGACACGGTATCGTGGTAATGCATTTGTGTTCGGGTGTGCTAATGCAAGGTATTCTCCCAGTGCAATGCCTTTTCGAGCGAGGGGACCAGCATGTTGTTCCAAACGCGTCAGTAGCGATAGAAGTTGACGGAGGCGGTCTTCAGAGAACATATCTCCCGAAGAGGTTTCGAAAAGCACTTCGCCTGTGCCCATATCCATGAGGCGTTGGGCCAAGGCCTCGTCCGAATCAATATATTCCTCATGTTTCTTGCGCGCTATTTTGTAGAGCGGTGGTTGTGCCAGGTATACATAGCCGCGGTCGATTAATTCTGGCATTTGACGATAGAAAAAGGTTAACAGTAGCGTACGGATATGTGCGCCATCGACATCTGCGTCCGTCATGATGATAATTTTGTGATAGCGCACCTTGTCGATATTAAAATCATCTTGTCCGATACCGGCGCCGATGGCTGTGATCACGGTACGGATTTCGCGGTTATTGAGGATTTTATCCAGGCGCGCTTTTTCCACATTCAGGACTTTGCCGCGTAGGGGCAGGATGGCTTGAAATTCGCGGTTTCTGCCTTGCTTCGCGGAACCGCCGGCACTGTCACCCTCGACGATGTACAGTTCACTTTTGGCAGGATCTCGTTCAGAACAATCGGCCAATTTGCCAGGCAGAGCGGCACTGTCTAGAGCGCCTTTGCGACGAGTGAGGTCGCGCGCTTTGCGAGCTGCAGCCCGCGCCCGTGCAGCCAAGGTGGCCTTTTCAATGATCTTGCGGGCAAAGGCAGGATGCTCTTCCAGATAGTCGGATAACTCTTCGTTAAGAATAGACTCCACGATGCCTTGCACCTCACCATTACCCAGTTTGGTTTTGGTCTGCCCTTCGAACTGGGGGTCGGGAACCTTGACGCTGACAATCGCCGTGAGACCTTCGCGAATATCCTCGCCGCTCATCGTTTCATTATCTTTCAGCATTTTGTTCGCGCGACCGTATTGGTTTACGGTACGCGTGAGAGCCGAACGGAAACCGCTCAGGTGCGTACCACCTTCGATGGTGTTGATGTTGTTACAAAAGCTCGCGATCGTTTCGTTGAATGTATCGGTATACTGCAATGCGATTTCGGTTGCTACCCCTTCGCGTTCTTTTTCAAAATAGACCACATCCGGGTGAATCGGTGTTTTGCTGCGGTTTAGATGTTGCACGAATTCCAGAATGCCGCCTTCGAAGTGAAACGTCTCTTCCCGATTGTCTGCTTCGCGGGTCAGTAGGATGGTAATGCCTTTGTTGAGAAAGGCGAGTTCGCGCATGCGGTTGGCCAGGATATCCCACTCAAATAAGGTGGTAGTGAAAATGGATGTGTCTGGAAAAAAGGTGATTTGGGTGCCTGTTTCAGATGTGGGGCCGATCGTTTCGAGCGCAGAAACCGGCTTGCCACGTTCAAATCGTTGATGATGAATGAAACCATCCCGGCGTACTTCCACTTCCAGCCATTCGCTCAAAGCATTCACGCAGGAAACACCGACACCGTGCAAGCCGCCGGATACTTTGTAGCTGTCATTGTCGAATTTGCCGCCGGCATGCAGCGTTGTCATGACGACCGTGACAGCGGGCTTGTTTTCTGTGGCATGAATGTCCACGGGGATGCCGCGTCCATTGTCCCAGACCGAGACAGAACCATCGGCATTCAATGTCACTTTGATAAGAGAACAATGGCCTGCTAGCGACTCATCAATGCTGTTGTCCGTGACTTCATACACGCAGTGATGTAAGCCGCGTTGGGCCGTATCGCCGATATACATGGCAGGACGTTTGCGTACCGCCTCAATACCCTCTAAAACTGTAATATTCCTGGCGTCATACGCCGCCCCTTGCGCTTCATTACCCATATGGAAAACCCTTTCTTACTGCAGACCGTAAGAATATACGTGTAAATCAGACGAATAGCAAGCCTGCATAAGCTTGAGGAATTTCCGGAGATGCTTTTGTTTAGACGGTTATGGTTTATTGTTCGATGTCTCTGCTAACAACCGTCCTTTTTGGTTTGACTGTCACCTTGGGGTCCTCTTCTTTTCGCAATCATTTTGGACGGAAATCTGTAGTCGCAATCCCGTTGCTTTGAACGGGGTGGTTCGTAAACTCCTTTGTCACGCCAACTTATAGGGGTGCATTAAAAAACAAATTTCCGTTGAAAGGCAGTTGACTTTTTATATCTTTTAGCGCTATGATTTAGTTGTGTCAGGTTAGGTATAACGCAAACTATGATAAAGGATAGATCATGCGTCCTATGGTAGTTGAAATGGAAAATCTAGCTGACAATTTTACGGGGTCAAAAAATTTATGTAATTTATGGGTTGCAAAGATTAAGGGATTACATTAGGGTTCCTGTATTGATGGTAAAAATTTTTTCAGGCATGTCGCCTGAGAAACAAACAAGGAGAGGTAAAATGAAGAAGATGATGCTAGTTGCAGCTGCCTGCGCGATGGTTGTTGCTCCTTCGATGATCTTGGCTGAAGAGTCAGTCACCAGCGTAAATGTTGTTGGCTATTACACGGTTGAGATTCCTGCTGATGGACTTGCATTGATTACACCTGTGCTTGAGGGCATGGAAGGTGGGACGCTCGAAGATCTTATCAGCGATCAGTTGCCTGTAGGTTCTGAAGTTGCATTATGGGATAGACAGTCCAAAGGTTACGTGTTTGGTGGAAGGACACGAAGTGGTTGGAACATTACGAACGTAGTCTTAAGGGGAGATGCATTGTGGGTACAGCCCGCTCCTGGAACAGGACCCCAAACCATTACTTTTATGGGAGAGGTTCCTGCCGCCTTTAATAATGCAAGCACGACTGTAGTTGCAAATATTGAGGGAATAGATGCTGTGGGATATGGATACCCCGTCGATGTGGTTTGGACCAATACAGCATTAGCGCAAGAAGTGCCTGTTGGGTCCGAGTTGATAATTTGGGATGTTGATGCGCAGGATTATGTTTTCTTTGGTAGGACGAGAAGCGGTTGGAACACACCTGCTGATTTCGAAATCAAAGCAGGACAAGGCTTCTGGATTAGTAGTTCTGCCCTCGTTGATTGGGAAGAGGTCGTTCCTTACGATCTGTAGAAGTAAAATCATTGGTAACAGGTATATATAAATAAAAAGGAGAATATTGTGTCAGTATCTAAATTATTATCAGTAGCGTTGTTGCTTGGTGTCATCTCTGCAAATGCAGACGTCTATACAACTTGGCAAGGGGCAGCCGGATTCTATTTTTCGGCCGATCCGAATGCAGGCTTTCTGGGGGCAGGAAACTCTGCTCTTGCTCAGCTAATATGGCGCCCCGATAATGCGGGTGCGTATGCAGGAACAGACATTGCAAATGTAAACAACCCGAATTTTGTTTCAGGTGGTGATGTTTTTCTCACCGACTTTCTGTTAACGGAAGGCGTGAATACGAGCGAATGGGGTGACTTCCATGGTGGTGGTTTTACTGACGGTGGGGTTCAACCAGATGGTGGCTTCATTTATGCCCGTATCTTCGAGTCAGACGATATTCAGGTAGGGACACGTTACTATGTCGGTCCGGTAGTAGCGGCTGCCAATCTCGATTCCTCTGATCCGCTAGTTACCCCACAGTCCTACCAAATGAACAGGGATCTCGTTCTTGGTAATGCTATTGATGATCCTTCCTTTGGTTTTCAGGTAGTTCCTGAACCAGGTACGATTGCGTTGCTAGCTCTTGGTATTGCTACGCTGGGTGGTGCAGCACACAAGAAACGCAAAGCGGTTCTAAAAGCTTAATTATCAAACTTCTTCTTGTTTGAGAGGGAGCCTCAAAGAGGCTCCCTTTTTTTTTCTGATACAAAAGCGCGTATGTTTGTTTGGTGCGCTGATGATTCAATGCGTAGGGAGCAGCAGGTTTCGGGATCATCCTTCGCGTAAAGCTACGGATGACAAGAAACCTGCTGTACTAGCATGGGGCTTGGGTAAAGCAGGTTGTGCCAACCTGCTTCTGCATGGGCGATGGTGGTGAAACTGACGGGAGCTGGCGACAACGTAGTGGTTTTCCAGGAGAGGAGGAAAGAGGGGCGGTGGCAGTTAGCCCGCTTTCGGCGAAAGACAGCCTACATTTGCGGGGTGCACGGTCGAGGCTGCGTGGGAGGGCAGACAGTTGTTGCACAGGAGAAGTGCAACGTTTGTTTGGGGCCAATCAGATTGCTAGCAGATAGCGCCAGGCGGGTACGACATGAATATTAGGCGGCATCGCGTGTTGCGTTTCCTCTCGCCAGGTGACGATTGTTGCGTGCTCGCAGCCGAGTGTTTCCATCGCAGCGAGCAGGCTCCTTAGTTCCCGTTTTCTTGTTCCCGCCGATTCGATACTCCAGCAGACCTGCACCATTTCGCGTATGATACCGGAAAGCGGGTCTCGTACGACAAAATCTATTTCCTCCCCTTGTTCGGCATGAAAATATTCGATGATGTTTCCGGATCGGCGCAGGTGCAAGTACACGAGGTTTTCGAGCAAGGCACCCCGGTCTTCGGTGATATTGGCCGATGCGGCACTCAGAATTCCGGTGTCGACGAGATATACCTTTGCGGGGTTGGCGCGGCGCACGCGCTCGTTACGCGTGTGAATCGGTACGCAATAAATAAGGTATGCATCCGCGAGGTGATCGACGAAAGCGTGCAGGCTATTCTTACTGCAGGCAAGGCCGCGGCTGCGAAAATCATTGTAGATTTTATTCACGCTCAGGCGGCTTGCCGGTGCGTGCAGGATGTGCCGGACAAGCGCACGTAGTGCCTGTACGGAGGTAACGCGGTGGCGTTCGATTACATCGCGCAAGATGACCACATCCAGATATTGCTGTAGCATTTGGCGGCGCGTCGTTGTGTCCAGTGAAAGCGTGCCGGGAAAGCCACCGGCAAGCAGGTAGGCCTCGCAAATTCGTTCCAATTCCAGACGGACTTGGCTGGAAGGAATACGTTGTGGGCAGGATATATTGTTGGCGCTAAGATATTCGGGGAAGGAAAAAGGGAACATCTCGCACGGCAAGGCTCTTCCTCGAAGACTCGTGTGAATTTCAGAGCCAAGCAGTCGTGCAGAACTTCCTGTTATTGTGATTTGTGCCCGTCTCTGATCCAGCAAGCGACGGATAAACTGCGGCCAGCCTTCAATGTTCTGAATTTCATCAAAAAAGAAATGGCTTTCTTTGTTCATTATGCCGGGATCGCGCCGATAGAATGCATTCAGCATAAGTTGGAAGTCCTTTGCCGAGAAGCCCAGTAAGCGCTCATCTTCGAAGTTTATATACAGCAGTTGCGTGCGAGGAATACCCTTTGCAAGCAATTCCTGCATCCGCTGAAAGCAGAACCAGGTTTTGCCGGTTCGCCGCATGCCTAGGACGGCAAGCGCATTGCCCGGGGCATTCGGTATGGCAAGCTGCCGAGGCGTTAATTTCGGCAGTGGCCTTTCCAGACTGTCGGCAACCCAGTTATCGAAAGAAATATCCATGCAGAGAATGGTGTATTATTTGGGAGGACAAAACAAGAGTTAAGTGTATTAATGATTAAGATACGTGATGGGGCTTGGCGTTTCACCAATGAAATACGTATGCTCGATGTATTGAGATGTCTGTTGTTTCTTTAGGAATTTAAGCCTTTGATAGCCTTACTGATTCGACGATTTCCTGCAATCAAGCGTTTTGACGTTGTTTTAGCGGCGCAGGAATCGCCGGATGCGCGAGATATTATCTTGCGCGAGTTGATTCAGATCTATATTGCCAGATATCGCGGCTAATGATTGAAGGTCTTCCCAGAGCGGCAGATAGTTAGGATGCATCTCGGCTGCTTGACGTAGTTTTGCAATCCCTTCTGTTTGGTCGCCTGTTGAGAATAGGAATTTGCCCTGCTGTCCGAGCATAAGAGGGGATTCTGGATATGCAGCGAGACCACGCTCGAGTACTTGTGCTGCAAATTCTTCTTGCCCAGCGATCATCCCAAGTTCAACGAGATTATACAGAGCAGTAAAATTTGTTGGATCTAATCGTAGTATGATTTGATATTGTCTTGCTGCTTCATCGCGTTCGCCGGTTGCGCGTAAGCTGGCGCCTGCAATCTCTAGCATGGCAACGAGTTCATTCTTAACGACGCGATTATCGGGGGCAATCGTGTGGGCTGTAGTAAGCGTTTCAAAGGAGCGGTCCATATCGCCTTGCGAACGATACACACTTGCCTGTAACATCAATTTCACGGCTTCATGTTCTGCTTGCAGTTTTTCTGCTTCTTCGGGATCGAGTCGTTCCAGCCAATCTTCCGGAATCGGCGTAAAGATATGTAGGAGGGCAATTTGATTCGCATCGGTTGTGTGTCGCATCGCTTGTTTGGGAACCGAAAATTCAATATAAGGTTTATCATCCGTGTTTATCGGACCTTCCAGAAAATCCGTTTGATCGCGTAGGTCGGCAATAAACATACCAAGTATCATGTCAGGCGACGTGATGCCAATATCTTCCAGTGAGGCCCGCACAGCGGGTACTTCGAAATTATTAAGTAGGATTTGCGGATCGAGATCCACTTTATCTTTGAAGCCAAGCAACAGGGTGTCTGACCCTGTGAAGAAGACAGCGGACTCAGGAAACACGTGTGCGAACGTTCTTACGATCATGAGATAATCTTCCGCTGACATCTCGTACATCGGAACCCACTGACACATGATGCCACCTGGTGCCAATCGGTTTTTAGCCAATTGGAAATAATCGGCCGTAAACAAATGTGCCGCGCCTGCAACTACAGGTTCAAAGGGATCTGCGGATATGACATCGTATTGGTTAGTCGTCGAAAACAAGTGGTTACGTCCGTCATTGTCGGTGACCTTCGCTAGTGGATTATCGAGGACATTATGGTTGAGAGGGCCCCATACGCGGGCTGCAGCTTGGACGGCTGGTTCAATCTCAACGACTTCAAGATGATCGAGAGGATGAGTTCCCAATGCACCAAAACTTACGCCAGCACCTAGTCCAATGTTAACTGCAGATCGTGGGTTCGGGTGAAAAAGCATTGGTAAGTGACCAATCATGCGCTGCATCATCATGCCGCGGTTCGATTGATCAGCTTCCACCTTTCCGTCAATGCTGAAATAGATTTGCTCCGTTTTGGTAACATGTACCGACACGGTGGATGAGAGAGCTTCTTCATAATGTAAGAGTCGGTCGGCTGCGATAGTCTCCCGAAGCGTTATACGACCGTTTTGCACAAAATTGAATGGGCTAAAAAAGGCTCCAGCCGATAGAAGTTCCTGATTCCAGACAGGTGGTCGCAGGATAAGGATGCTACTGGCGGCAATTGCGATTACAATGCCACCAGCACGAATTGCCTGATTGGTCTTTTGTGTAATAAGCGTAACCAAGCCGAACGCGCAGATTATGCTTCCAAGAAGCAATAGGGATCGTTCCATTCCCAAGTTAGGCAGTAGAATAAACCCACCAGCGAATGCGCCCGCCATTGCTCCGATCGAGTCAAGGGCAAACAGGGACCCAGTCACACCGGACGAACTGTTTTCTTGACGGCGAACGGCGCGCGTTGCCGTTGTAAATATGATGCCAAAACCGAGTGCGGGCACTGCCAGGTGAGAGAACGAAATGAGGAACCGTGCTCGATTCATGGTTGCCCAGCTAAAGCCATGGTCAACGAGTTGCTGCAAAAGAAACTCAGGACCTCGGTCAAAAAAGTAGAGAGAGCCGAATGTATAGAGCCCGATTAAGGTCATACATGTTGCGAGCAGCAACATGAGGTTTTTTATTCTATCAAGAAAGGGGGAGATCAGCAGGGATCCGAGGCTGATTCCCAATAGGAACACGGCGAGCATGACGATAAAGGAATAGGTAGTCGACCCGAATACGAGAATCAGGGCCCGAAACCAGATCACTTCCAAAGCAAGGGAAATAAAGCCACAAAGAGTTGCCGTGACAACGGCAAAGCGCGATAATACGGGCATGTCTTGAAATCGGAATTTGCCCCTTTTCGGTTCGGGGTGCGGCTGTGGTACCGTGGCTTTATAGGCAAGTAGCCAAGCGCCAGTACCAGCTAGTAAGTCTGTCAAGGCAGCAAGTAGGTTTGTGTTTCGAAGTCCGACCGTCGGAATGAGATAAAACCCACTTACCAGCACACCGGCAACTGCTCCTAGCGTGTTGATTCCGTAGAGCCAGGCGAGGCGGTTTCCGAAATGTTCTTGTTTATGTGCTAGCGCCCGTATCAGTACCGGCAAGGTTCCCCCCATCAGGAGTGTAGGTAAAAGGAGCAGAAGAAAGGCGAGGATAAAGCGTAGCGGTGTCAGAAAGATCAGTTCGTCTGAAATGTTACGATATCCGAAGCGGTAGACATATTGTAGTCCACGAAAGAGCAAGGGCAACGCAAGCGCGTAGGCTGCTATACCCCATTCCAGGAAAGCAAAGCAGCGTAGTGGATTTTTTATCCGTTCAGCGTATCGTCCAAAAATATATGCACCGAGTGCCAGGCCGGTCATGAATGCCGTTAATACCGTAGTGCCTGCATAAATCGTATTGCCGAAAATAAAGCCGAGGTGCCGCATCCAGAGCAATTGGTAGACAAGAGCAGACAAACCCGAGAAGAAAAATATAATGGAGATCAACGGCATAATCATGATCCTTTGTTAGATTTGATATACAAGTGAGAATCATATGCTCCAATCGTGATATTGGTCAATAAAAAGGGCGCATGAGAAAACGTAAAGGTTGTATATGTGTGCGGATGTAATCTATAAGCGTCAGCAAATCTGTTCTGGAGTGGAAGCATGGTGTGTGCTAATGATCCTTACTTAGAGAATAGCGTTGGCGAAATACATAGGAAAAGGGAGGTTTATTATGCATGAAACCATGCGGCAGGCGGTGATGACAGAGCCGGGCAAGATTGCATTTGGCGAGGCGGAAGTGCCTGTGCCGGGCGAAGGTCAGGTTTTACTGCAGATTCAGCGAATTGGTGTGTGTGGATCGGATGTGCATGTTTATCACGGTAAGCATCCCTTTACACCATTTCCGGTTGTGCAGGGCCATGAATTTTCTGCCCAAGTTGTGGCGATAGGACCAGGCGTGGAACATGTAAAAGTCGGACAAAAGGTGACTGCCACGCCGCAAGAGGTTTGCGGGACATGCCGTCCTTGCAAAGCGGGGCGTTATAACGTATGTGAAGAGCTCAAGGTGCGTGGTTTCCAGGCTCCTGGTGTCGCGCAGGATTTTTATGTGACGGAGGCGGATAAAATTGTGCCCTTGCCTGAACACATATCTTATGACGAAGGTGCGTTTGTAGAGCCGGTTTCGGTGGCGGTGCATTCGACGGGCCGAGCGGGAGATTTAACGGGACATAATGTGGTCATTGCAGGGGCGGGTCCCATTGGAAATCTTGCTGCACAGGCATGCAAGATTCGCGGTGCGAAAAAGGTCTTGATCACGGATGTGAGTGATTTTCGGCTGGAAATAGCCCAAGCTGTTGGTATCGATGCTGTAAGTAATGTGCGTAAGGAGAGCTTGGCTGATGCCGTGGAACGCGCATTCGGAGGCGAGGGTTTTGATGTGGCGATGGATGCAGCCGGTGTTGAAGTCAGCGTGACAGAGCTCGTGAAGCAGATTGATAAAGGTGGAAAAATTGTGATTCTGGCCGTTTTTTCTGAACCACCCCGCGTTGATATGTCGGTGCTTTGCGAGCATGAACTCACGATTCTCGGCACGATGATGTATCGCCATGAAGACTATGATCAGGCTGTGCAATGGATCGCGGATGGTGCGATCAAACTGCAGCCGTTATTGTCCAAACATTTTCCGTTTGAACAATTTCTAGAGGCGTATCAATTTATTGATGCTGAAGGTGATAAAACCATGAAAGTGATGATTGATTTGGCTTAGTTGACTTTGGTGTGACAGCGCAGTAGGGGTGCCCCAGTCCCTTGGGGCATCCCCGGGGCAGCCCAAGGGATTGGGGTACCCCTACTATCTACACCGGGATAAACCCGGTGGCCGATTATATGAATAGGAGATCACGAGATGAACAAGATAAATGAACAAGTTTGGTATGATACGAGCATTGAGGGGGTGGATCCGGCGTCGGTTCATCAGGTGAAGCTTGCGAGTGGCGTGATGATGCCCGTAGCCGCCTATGGCACCTTTCATTCGGATTGGGCCCAGGATTACATGAAAGATGCGACGGTAGAGGCTATCCGGCTAGGCTGGCGCCATTTGGATACCGCACGGGCCTATGAAAATGAGGATGTCGTGGGCGAGGCGATCCGTGAAGCAACCAGCAAAGGCTATATCCAATCGGCGGATGAGCTATTTATTACGGGTAAACTCTGGAATGGACACATGAGTCCGAAAGATGTCGGGCCCGCTTGTGACGCCACACTAAAAGCCTTGGGTGTGGATAAAATTGATATGTATTTGAATCATTGGCCTTGGCCGAATGTGCATACCCCCGGGTGTGCGGCCGATCACCGGAATCCGGATGCGGTCCCCTATATTCATGAGGCCTTTCTGGAAACATGGGCCGAAATCGTAAAGCTGAAGAAGGCCGGCAAAGTGCTTGATATTGGTACGTCCAATCATACGGAAAGCACGATGAAGCTTCTTTTGCGCGATGTGCCGCAAGATGAACGTCCTGTAGTAAACCAGATGGAAATG
>PXBF01000023.1 GCA_003567005.1 PVC group bacterium | reverse complement strand
GACTTTCTAAAGCTCTTTGATTGTATGCATGGGCACCTGCGCAACTTCATGCATTTTGAGGGGTAACAGGGTAGCAGGGTGGCAAGGAGAGAGGGTGTCGCGTGTCGGGGGTGAGCCCGAGCGGAACTGCATGGGGTTGAAGGTTGGAGGTTGAAGCTGGCAGACAGAAAGATGGGTGACAGAAAAAAGGATAGGATCTGCTGATTGAACAGGAGGAAACGAAGGGAACGAAGGAGGATGTGCTTGGAGAAAGAAACCTAATACCTAAGGCCTAGTTCCGAATATTTCTTGGGCTTTGTTGATTTGGAGAAAAATGGGCTGGAGAGAGTCGTGATTTAAAAGTCATTGGTCTGACAAGGAGGAAGAATGGATAAGAAAAAGATTGTGATTATTGGTGGAGTTGCAGGTGGTGCGAGTGCTGCTGCACGAGCAAGGCGTTTGAGCGAAGAAGCGGAGATCGTCTTATTGGAGCGTGGGGGATATATTTCATTCGCGAATTGCGGATTGCCCTATCATATCGGTGGAGAGATCAAAGATCGCGATCGATTACTTGTGACTTCGCCGGAATTACTACGCAACCGTTTTAACATCGATGTGCGTGTTCGAAGTGAGGTGATTCGGATTGATCGCGAAAAGCAGCGCGTGGAAATCAAAAATCTCGAAAATGGAGATATATACTTCGAAAGCTATGATGCCTTGGTATTGAGTCCGGGCGCCGAGCCGGTGCGTCCTCCGATTCCGGGGATTGATAGTTCCAAGGTGTTGACGTTACGCAGCATGGAAAATATGGATCAGATCATTGCTGCGCTCGACGGCGTCTCTCACGCGACGGTGGTAGGGGGCGGTTACATTGGCCTTGAAATGGCGGAAGCCTTACGCCATCGCAAATGTGGTGTGACGCTCGTTGAGCTAGCACCGCAGGTGATGGGGCCGGCTGACCCCGAGATGGTTTCGGTTTTGCATCAAGAACTTGAATTGCATGGTGTGGATTTGCGACTAGAAACATCCGTAACCGAATTTTCCGAGACAGATAAAGGTCTACGCGTATCGCTCAGCAGTGGGCAAGCGGTGGACACGGGGCTGGTGATCTTGGCGATCGGGGTCAAACCAGAGGCGGGATTGGCGAAGGAAGCCGATTTGGCACTTGGTCCACGCGGAGGGATCCGTGTGGATGAACACATGCGCACGTCGGATCCAGCCATTTATGCCGTGGGAGATGCCGTAGAGGTTGTGGACTTTGTAACCAAGGAGCCAGCATTGGTTCCGTTGGCGGGGCCCGCCAATCGACAGGGGCGCATTGCTGCCGACAACATCTTCGGCCGAGATGCTCGCTATAAGAACACACAGGGAACCGCTATTTGCAAGGTATTCAATCTGGCGATTGGGATGACCGGACTCAGCGAAAAGGCGGCTAAGCGGGCAAACGTCAAATACGAGAAGATATATGTACATGGTGCGAGCCACGCCTCCTATTATCCGGGGGCGACATCTTTGAGCATGAAGCTGCTGTTTGATCCAGAACATGGCAAGGTTCTCGGTGCGCAGGCGGTGGGTGCCGATGGTGTAGACAAACGGATCGACGTTCTGGCTGTGGCCATTCGCGCGGGATTAACCGTATATGATCTGGAAGAAACAGAGCTCTCGTACGCTCCGCCCTATGGCTCAGCCAAAGATCCTGTCAACTATGCGGGATTTGTAGCGTCGAATGTGCTGCGTGGCGATGTGCGGTTGTGTCATGCAGAAGAAGTCTTGCAACCAGATCGGAACTTCAAACTGCTGGATGTAAGTACTGCGGAAGAGGTGGCGGCTGGCACCATTCCCGGAGCGATCAATATTCCGCTGGGTCAGTTGCGTGATCGATTAGATGAGCTATCAAAGGACAAAGACTACGTGGTGTTCTGCAAAGTCGGGTTGCGTGGCTATGTTGGCAGTCGCGTCCTGCAGCAACATGGATTTACTTGTCGGAATCTATCCGGCGGCCTCTTGACCTATAACCGGACCATAGCGCTTCCTTCCGTGGAAATGCCAGAAGACCATGAACCGCAAAGCGACACCGATTTTGAAGATCATAAAGAAAAGGAGACTCCAGTGAACATTACGGAAACCATTAATGCAAGCGGCCTGCAGTGCCCGGGGCCCATCATGCAGCTAAAACAGGCCATTGATAAGATTGCCGAAGGAGAGGCGGTCAGCATCACAGCAACGGATCCGGGATTTGTTGCGGATGCGCCTGCCTGGTGCAACTCGACCGGGCATGAGCTGGTGTCGTTGGAGCCAGCCGAAAAGGGCGCGTATCGGGCCGTAGTTGCTAAACACGCAGGATCAACGTCGGGGGCAAGTTGCAGTGCGGTATCGAGTCAGCAAAACAAGGGCATGACAAATGTGGTCTTCAGCAATGATTTCGATAAAGCCATGGCAGCATTTATTATTGCAAACGGTGCTGCTGCGTCAGGTTATGATGTGACCTTGTTCTTCACATTCTGGGGGCTCAATGTCCTGCGTAAGTCAGGTCCTGTGACTGTGCAGAAAAACATGATTGAGAAAATGTTTGGCTGGATGATGCCCAAAGGTCCCGGAAAGTTAAAATTGTCACAGATGAATATGGGCGGTATGGGGCTTGGTATGATCAAGGGCATCATGAAGAAAAAGCAAGTGATGCCATTACCGGATCTGATAGCTCAGGCACAACAAAATGGTGTGCGTTTGGTTGCCTGTACCATGACCATGGATTTGATGGGGATCCGGAAAGAAGAATTAATTGATGGTGTTGAAGAAGGAGGCGTTGGCATGTACGTTAATCACCTTAGCAAGTCGGGAGCGAATCTCTTTATCTCATAAGGGAATTTATTTCGAATATGGAAACACAGACACTTGGTAGAACGGGATTTCGTGTGAGTGCAATGGGCTTGGGGGCGGGAGGTCCCAGCAGGCTGGGGGTGCGCAGCGGACGCACGAAAGAAGAGTCCGTTCGGGTAGTCCATGCAGCATTGGATCTCGGTATTACTTTTTTTGATACTTCCGAATCGTATGGTACGGAGGCATTATTAGGCACTGCTTTGCGCGAAACACCGCGCGAGGATGTGGTGATATCTACGAAGCTTCATGGTGGGGTTGATGGACGTGCCAAGAACTTGCGCGAAGTCGAAGCCACACTGGATGAGAGTCTTGCAAAGCTAGGTACTGATTATATCGATGTGTACATGATGCATGCGATTGGGGCTAAGCGTTATGATGCTATTGCCGTGCCGCTTTTGCCATCCTTGCAGAAGATGAAAGACAAGGGAAAGATTCGTGCAATTGGTATTACCGAGTGTTTCGGGGTGGATAGTGGTCACAAGATGCTCCAGCGGGCGTTGGCTGATGATGCATATGATGTAATCATGGTGGGATTCAATATGCTCAACCCTTCGGCTTGCGAAACGGTTTTGGATAGAGCTCGCGCGCAAAATGTAGGCGTTCTGGATATGTTTGCTGTGCGAAAAGCGTTGCGGGATCTTTCAACTCTACGCGATTACCTGGAGACCCAGTTATCTTCCGAAGCAT
>PXBF01000146.1 GCA_003567005.1 PVC group bacterium | reverse complement strand
AGGATTCAGCCAATTTCAGTTTTCCAGTATGAAGATTAGCCAGATCAAGACGCCGGACAATTTGATCAATATCTGTTTTTAGCAAGGTAGGGTTAAATATTCTCCCACCGATAGACTTCGCCAAAAGAAATTCAAATACAGCTGAAAATTTAACAAAAAAGGAAAAATCATCTTCTGAATATAAAGTCCAGAAGGCATCTTTAGGAAAGTCAAATCTCTGTGCCAAATTCTCTAACAACCAGACTTCACTTTTCAATAAATCATTTACTGTTTCTCTGTCCATTTTCACCCCTCAACATTTCAGTTTTCGTCTCCCGGTCCGAATAAGATCGTCGTAACACTCAACCAAGCGCGTACTCAGGTTCTCAATTTTCCTCACAACCTCAGCCAGACGCTCTGGCTGATTCCATTCCCACTCTTCTGGTATTCCTTGATAATCAGATTTAGGGATGCTCCACGTATTCTTTCCTAGCACATGAAGATATTCCGATATGACAGCATAAAGCTGGCTGCGTTTTGCATCGAGTTCAGTATCAAGGAACTCATGTTCCGCGTCATTCCAATAATACAAAAATTCGAACAGCTCTTTAGGTTTGTCCCTGTGAAAAGATACACCAACAGGATGGTTCCGCACAAAATCAATGCTGCCATTTAAGGGAAGCTCTGTACGGAGCTTTTCAAAAAGGGCACGGTCGGTTTCCCATTGCGCCTGCAATTGCCGATCAAAGTGATTTCCAATCACCCCGGGGGCTTTCTGCCCAAACCATCCAAAGACCTTTTGTAGTAAATTCCACATCACGCCCCATCCTTTTGCAGGTCTTTGCCTATGCAGTATTTGACGCGTCCGGCAAATCTCGCAGAGCGAAGCCGGATGTCGTAGTTGATGATGTAGTCGAGTTCTTCTTCCGTGAAGCCGTGATGCTGCATGGCTATTTTCCTTTCCGCCGTGGTGTGCCGTATTTGGCGGGGGACTCTTTTGCGCTGAAGCCGATTTTGCGCTGGGGTGGCGCTGATGGCTCGGGGCGCTCGGGCGGATCGATAAGGTCGAGGATGCGTTGCATGACATCGACAATGGCGGCATCGTGCGAGTCGAGCCGGGATTTGACCTCGCGTTCGAGGGTTGCCAACTTGCGGGCCAACTCGCGGGTATCCGATAGTGCCGCCCGCATTTTCGTAAAAGCCCGCACCACAAAAACACTCATTTCCACGGCCCGTTTGCTGTTGAGCACGTTGGCCGCCATTAACGCACCATGCTCGGTAAAAACGCGGGGTGGATATTTCCGGTGGCTGCCGCGCTTTAAGATCACATTTTGTGATCTTAAAGCTTCAACCGCATCCCACTCGATCTTGGTCAGCAGAAAGGCGAAATCTTCAGGGAAACGGTCTGCGTTGCGCTTAACCTGCTGATTGAGCGTACGGACTTCCACCCCGTATATTTCTGCCAGATCACTGTCGAGGATGACCCGCTCGCCGCGGATCGTAAAGATTCGCTCTTGTAGATTGGGATCGGGTGCCGCTTGCCGCGATACTGGCTTCTCTTTTGCGGTGCTCATACTTTGCCCTCCGCTAGAATGGTGGCGAAGTGAGTGCGAGATTCATACGTAGCGCAAGCATCCTGCTTGCGATTGGGCAAGCTGGAAGCTTGCACTACTTTACCAGCAAAACCACCCACGTTAATCGTCATATTATGCCTGCCATCACCCGATTGTATCGTTTCATGTTCTTTTCCCTGCTTTATCCGTTGAAATCATCATGGCATCAACATGAATATCAGCGATGATTGTCAGGCGGTGTCGACTAAGTCAGCCAATCTCGAATCGTCAACCATGCCGGTTGATCTTCCAGCATCTGCACAAGGACCTTGGCGACACGTTGATCGCGCCATATCGAGGCAATTGCGCCCTCATAACTTGCCGATGCGGCATACCAGCCTGCCACATAGGAGAATGCATGCGCTTTTGGCGAGTCATGCACTGGCGGATTGGGTCTGGAGGCCAGCCACTCTTCTACGGGACGACCTCGTTCTCCATACGCGGCAACAATCGCGGAACAGACCATTCTCTCAAGCGTTTGCTTAGCAGGCACCCCCAGACTATTCTCTGCCGTGTTCGTCATCCAAGTCAAAACAGATATCGGAGTTTCATCCGAGAGGACGACATGTGATTCAATCTCTGCGCGTGAAGGATCAATTTCGAGGGCCCACTGGGAAACAACTGGTAACGACACTCGAATCAATTCGTCATCATTATGCACGTCCGCATCCGCAGAAACGATCAGCCCATATAGCTTCTCGATATGGCGCTTATCAACACGATGCCGGAACTGGTTATGCAACAAATTGCGATCTCCACCAACAGCCACAAGCCGGATAAAACGACCAGAAGGCGATATGAAAGCATATTGCCCGCCCCGCACGGACTTCTTCCAAGGATCAACAACGGACTGCCGACCTTCATTCGATGGGTCAGTACATCCAATATGAAGTAACAATCCCTTCCAAAATGCACGATCATGGTAACCTTCGCATAGAATATAGTACTCGGCCGTCACCGAAGGTCCTCTTCGATTTTCGTCCTTGCCTCATAAGCTTCGTTCCCTTCTGCACGATGCGTTAAAAGGCCTCCATTCTCGTCTATGGCAGTACGGAAGACCGTTACACGTTCACGCTGCTCGGGAGATTCTGCTAGTAAGGCATCAATCAATTCAAGGCTATGGGTACTTAACGCTATCTGCATATCGCGACCAACCGCAGCATGAATAGCACGTGCAGCTTGGCGAATAGCCCCTGGATGCAAGTGCGTTTCCGGCTCCTCCAAAAGAGCCACCCCGCCCTGACGGACGGCAAGTTCCATGCTCAATCGAAGGAGCAAGCGAACACCGTCACCTGCAACCCCCACGGGAAGTGCCGCCCCTGATTTCATCGACAAATACACTACCGGTTTTCCCTGCGGGGCAAGTAATTCCACGCGTTTCACATCAGGAAGCAGATCCGTTAATATGCCATTTACCTGATCCGAAAGACCGGACTCCGCTGCTAACGTATAAAGTTCGGGCAATGAGCGTCCCTCCGTTGGACGCTGCGGGTCATACATGATCACTTCCGGTACCGGCCAATTGTCTTTTCGAAGTCGTTCCGCATCAGCAATCTGACCATTTAGCTCTCGTTTTCGCGCCGTCAGTTCCTGTCGTTCGTTGCCTTGCGCCTTGCCAATTTGCGTCTCTAACTCTTTCAAATCAGCCTTCAATCTCTTTTCATGACTGGAAGAAACCGTGACGCCAAGGTTAGGGGCAATTCGTACAACCCGGTCCTGCTTGGCATCCAGACGCAAGGTTATTTTACCGGCAGGCGCGGCATTCCCGTTTGCTCTCCGTAAAAACCATCGCTGCGGCTCCGACACAGACAGCCGTTTTCGGAGAGTTCTGATGGCCTGTGCGGGGTCTTTGTGCGCACCAATGTACAGTGCATCAAGAATCGTGCTTTTACCGGAATTGTTGGGGCCGACAAAGACAGAAATCGGCGACAAGCCTGTGATCGTGCCTTCCGAAATGCCTCGAATATT
>PXBF01000121.1 GCA_003567005.1 PVC group bacterium | reverse complement strand
TCCCCACTCTCCACGTCCCACTCTCCAGCGTCCCCTCTTACCCTCTCACGGCGATCCACTGCGTGGTCGCCCTCACCCCCGTCCCACCAGCACCCGCTTAAAACAACTTCGATAACGCATCATCCGCATCCGGATCATCCGGCTTTGGGGTAAAATCCGAACAGCAATCCGTTGCCGCGACTTCCATCTGATGTAACCCGCAACGCTGGATGAACGGATTCTTCACGTAATGCTTGCAGTGACGGCAATTGTGCCCCACCTCGTCGCTGGTAAAAAGCGAGATTTTCTCACTGCGATCAGCATCGGTAAAGATTTGTGGCTTCTTGCTGACCACAAAAGGAACTTCCTGTTCAGACGCAAAGATATGTCCACAGGAGACACAGGAAAGCGTTTCGCCCGTTTTCTGAAATCCTTCAAAAATCGGCTCCCGTCGCAGGAAAGATTCTTTTCCACATTTCGTACATTGTATGGCAGCAGACATAATCCCTACTCCAAAATGGCTCGAATCCGCCGCACGCCAGCACTCGAGGCCTCCTCTTTCTTGATGCGAAAATGCCCCAGCTCACCTGTGCGCGCTACATGCGGTCCCCCGCAAACCTCTTTCGAGAAATCCCCAATGCTGTAAACCTTGACCATCTCACCATATTTACCACCAAATAATGCCATGGCTCCTTGCTCACGTGCATCTTCCAACGTCATGCTCTCAAAGCTGATAGGATAATCTGCACGAATCGCATCATTTACCATTTTTTCAACCTGGTCTAATTGTTCGCGGGTCACCTTTTCCGGATGACTGAAATCAAATCGCAAGCGTTCCGCGGTGATATTAGACCCCTTCTGCGTTGCATGCGACCCCAATGTCTCCTGCAACGCTTTGTGTAGCAAATGCGTTGCTGTATGCAGCCGCGTCGTCATTTCCGAATGATCAGCCAAACCACCCTTAAATGCTTTCGCTGCACTTTGCTTGGACACTTCCTTATGCTTCTCAAAGGCCTTATCGAAACCGGCACGATCCACGTTCATACCGTTTTCCGCACAGATTTCCTCGGTAAATTCAATCGGGAACCCGCATGTATCATATAACCGAAAGGCGACACGACCGGGAAATACCGTCTGTCCATGCTCCTGTAACTTCTCCAGCACCTTATTAAGCTCGGCCATACCACGGCTCAATGTCTTCTCGAAACGCTCCTCTTCTTGCCCCAATTCAGACGTGATCCACTCTCTTCGTTCCCCTAGCTCCGGATACACATGTTTATACCCATCGATAACCGCAGTAGCCAATTTGCAAAGGACGCCGCTCTCGAGCTCTAACTTACGCGCATAGCGCACACTGCGCCGTATCAAGCGACGCAACACATAGCCCTGTCCCAGATTACCCGGCGAGACACCCCGTGGATCCCCAAGAATAAAAACGGAACTGCGCAAATGGTCGGCAACAACGCGGAACGCTATAGCCGTGTCTTCGTCTTCGTTCATTTTCCGACCAGCCGTATCAGATATCGCTTCAATAACAGGAGAAAACAACTCTGTCTCATAAACCGAAGACTTGCCCTGCAACATGGCGATCGTGCGCTCTACCCCCATACCGGTGTCCACGTTGTGCTGTTGCAATGAAACATACGTGCCATCTTCAAGTTTATTGTACTGCATGAATACGTCATTCCATATCTCGAAATATTTTCCGCAGCTGCATCCAGGTCGGCAGGAGGCCCCACAGGGAGCACGGCCTGTATCAATAAACATCTCCGTATCCGGACCACAAGGTCCCGTTTTGCCCGCCGGCCCCCACCAGTTGTCTTTCATCGGCAAAGCATGAATGTTGCTCTCGGAAATACCTAGCTTCTTCCAAATGGCAATCGACTCCTCATCCTTCGGAACATTCTCATCACCAGCAAAAACGGTTACCGAAAGGCACCCAGGATCAAAACCGAGATACGAAGAAGAGGTTAGAAACTTGTAACTCCATGCAATAGCCTCTTCCTTGAAATAATCACCCAAGGACCAGTTTCCTAGCATTTCAAAAAAGGTCAGATGCGACAGGTCCCCAACACTATCGATATCGCCTGTACGGATGCACTTCTGCACATTACACAAACGCGTACCGGAAGGATGCGGCTCTCCGAGCAAATACGGCACCAATGGATGCATCCCCGCCGTCGTAAACAATACCGTGGGATCATTCTCCGGAATCAGCGATCCACCAGAAATGACGGTATGTCCCTCCGATTGATAGAAATCTAAATACATCTGCCGTAATTCATCTGCCTTCATCTATACCCTCTCTGCCACTGCTACACGCTACTCTCCAAGCGCAAAACCACAAATCATATTTCCCATACATGCAATAAGCCGTCGATAATAACCACATCCCCCCTCAACGGTCAATCCACCAACAGGCGTTAGGAAATTCGAGATGTGCGGGCTAACGCCTATGAGCTCAAATGTGTAAGCACACATCGGATGCAAGTGCCAACGTGCGGTTTACTCCATATGGAAAACGCAGCATCGATGGATTCCGCCCGGTTTTGCATGATGCGTAACCCCATTCCATTGGAGTCGTTACGCACAAAGCCTTTGCCGTTGTCGGTAACCTTCATGACAGGACACCCATCCTCTTTCCCTAACGTGATGCGGATATGCGTTGCTTTTCCATGGCGAATCGCATTATTCACGGCCTCACGAGCGATGTAGTACAACTGCACAGAGACCGTTGCATTCACCTCTGGAAACCCTTGATCCGCATGTTTAAACACGCAAGAGATCGGAAATAAATCGGATGTTTTTTCAGCGTATTGTCGTAAAGCCTCAGGCAGACCGCCCTCTCGCAAGTCTACCACCATCATGCCATGCGCCAGCATGCGTACATGCTCCAAGATTTCTTGCAACGTGGCAGACATCTGACGCGTTTGGTCAGCACATGCAGGCACAGCTTTCACGAAATACTTTTCCATCGCAGCAAAGAGATAGCGCGCACCGACAATTTCCTGCACAAGCGTATCGTGCAGATCCTGCCCGATGCGCTGTTGCTCATGCGTACTCACTTCAATGATTGCCTGCTGCGCCTGTTTCCGCTGCTCAATTTCCCTGCGCAAGGCCTCATTGGCTTGACCAAGCGCCTCCGTGCGCTGCAGTACCTGCAACTCCAATTCTTCCTTGTGCGTAATTAGCTCTGCTGCAATGCGCTGCCGCTCCGAAATCTCGTTATGCAGTGAGACGGTCCGTTCCTGGATTCGGGCAGCCATCCTTCGGGCCTCATGCAGAAGCATGCGCAACTCTTGATGCCGAGCCATCGGAATGTGCAAATCAAAGTGTCCATCCGCAACTTGCCGCAAACGATCAACCACTGTGTGCAGGGGGGCGCGCAAAAAACGGTGAATCAACCATAAGGTTAACAGAAGTTGAACCACGATGCCAAAAATGGTGATAGCGAACAATGCGGGCCATAATCCGGATTGCAAGGCATGCAAAGGCTGCATGGACCACGTCACGTAGACGATGCCAATCCGTTCCCCCCGATAATACACCGGCCGTTCAACAAGAATACCAGACGCCACGGTTTCGCCCTGCTGCCACTCGGCCAGTTTATCGCCAAACTGATTTTCCACCCGTATGCCAAGTACAGCTGGATACAACTGTTGTCGCTCGATAAAATCTGCAATCCCGCCAGTATCTAAATACCAGAGCGGCTCCAGAATCTGTTCCGCTATCGCATTCGCAAACACACGCGCTTCTTGCGGAAGGCGCGCACGTGTCGGACGCAGGACGAAGTAATGACTGATAACACCAATTCCGAGACAGACCAGCACAAGGGCAAATGAATGCCATAAAATAAGCTCCGTAGAAAGCCCCCAACGCCTGCGAGTCATCCATCACCCCATATGATGTTTTCGTTCAACAATTGCATTGTCGGCTTGCCACATCTGAATATCAAGTTTACATTTCTGAAAAATGTACGAAATGCTTAACGAGTTGCCGCAATCCAGTCAAAAAAGCTTTCCTTGCTGGATATGCATAGTGACCAAGATACAAAGAGAAATAATAGCGATGCGGAGATGCCTTTTTCTAATCATGCCCCTGTTGCTCGGCACGCTCCTCAATGCGGACGAGGCAACACGTCCTTTCACCATTGTGGCTGAAACCCTTTCCCCTTACGAATACTTGAACGATGCGGGCCAACCGGCCGGCATTAACGTCGAAGTAATCGACAAAATCTTCACCAAACTCGATATCCCGTACGAAATTCGTTTTTACCCATGGTCACGCGCCTGGCTCATGACCACCAAGGGCGCTGCCGATGCCGTGCTCTCCATCTCGCACCAAAAGGAACGGGAACCATATATATACTTTACAGACGAACAACGTAGCTTCTGGAAAACAGGAGAAATACCGCCCGATTTCTTATGGCTGACTGAATATGTTTTCTTCATAAATCGCAGGCTCGCAGATTCCATTCGTTTCGATTCTTACGAGCAATTGGAAGAGCAGAACACTAGGATCGCACTTATCAACCAGTACTCGTATGACAATGCCCTACTTGATGCCGACTTCCCTAAAACCATCAAAAACACCCCTTTGGAAGCCATACATGCGCTTCTGGAGGGAGAAGCAGACCTCACCCCCCTTGACCGCACAGCGGGATGGGCGCTATTGAAAGATCATCAACTCGATGACCGCATTACCTGGCTTCCCAAACCCGCGTTAATGAAGCCATACCTAGTGGGCTTTTCCCGGCATTCCGATTACCCTGATATCGAAGATATCATGCAACAATTTCACAAGGAACTTCGCGAGATGCGAAAAAGCGGTGCCATCGAAGATATCACGGCGCGATACCTGGACGCGATCCGCCCTCCTCGCCCAGACAGAAAACTTCTTTTCGTTGCGGAAGATTGGCGGCCCTTCGAATATGAAGAAGATGGCAAGATGCGCGGTATCAATGTGCAGACCGTTTCACGGATTATGACGAGTTTGCGTATTCCCTATGAAATACGCAGTTATCCGTGGCCACGTGCCTGGATGATGGCCGAACAAGGACATGCGGACGCCGTCCTGTCCGTATCTTATCATCCCGACCGGGAAGACACGCTTTACTATACGAATGGCCAGCGCCAAGCCGCTCAGCAAGATACGTTACCAAATGACTATCTCTGGATCAGTCGCTATTCATTCTTCGTAAAAAATAACCACCCGGATTTTTCATCGGATTATGACACAATCATTGAACGAGGCTTACGCGTGGGACTCAACCAGGGGTATTCATACGCCAAGACGTTTCCTGCAGAAGCATTTACCTCCCGCCGTTATTTTGAGACGGAGGCTGGCTTCATGGGGCGACTCACAGACGAGATCGACCTCTACCCCATGGACCTCACCGTGGGAGCATACACATTAAAAAGCATGGGGCTGGAACAAAGCATCAAACCCCTGCCAGATGTTCTATTCTCAAAAGCGTATCTCGCTCCCTTTGTGAGAACCTCAGACTATCCGGGACTGGAAAGCATCATGTATGAATTCTATCATCAATTGCGCCAGTTGCGTGCGTCCGATGCGCTGCCCAAATAACCGGTAATCCATACAGAAAGTAATACAGCATGAATCCTTTTTTCCAATACAACGAACTTCCCGATTATGCCGCGATCACACCAGCCCTGGCCGAGGAAGCGATTACCCATTTATTAGAAGATGCAAACAAAAAGCTATCACAGCTTGAAAGCCATGTGGAACCGAGCTGGGAAAGCTGCATGGCCTCTCGCTATGAGATAACCGAACCGCTTGAATACGCTTGGGGTATCGTCAGCCACATGCTTAGCGCAATGAATAACCAGGAATGGCGCGATATCCACGAAAAACTCCAGCCGCAGATCGTAGCATTCTTCTCAAAAATCGGACAAAGCCAGAACCTGTATCAAGCCATGAAGGGACTCTCGGCCAACGCAACAGGCAGTCGTCTCACTGAAGCGCAGAAACGAATTCTGGAGAGCGACCTACGCGACGCCATACACGCAGGCGCCGCATGCTCGCCTGATAAACGAGAAAAACTGACGACATTGCGTGAAAAAAATGCTACTGATCGCGCCACCTTTATGAACCATGCCTTGGATGCATCAAAAGCTGTGGTACTGACACTCACCGAAAAACAGGATATAGCCGGTTTGCCATCCTCACTATTATCCGCAGCTTCCGAAGCCGCACAGCGTAACAACTACCCTGAGAGTTCGTCCCAAAAAGGGCCTTGGGTCATCACGCATGAAGCACCACTCTTTGTGCCATTTATGCAATATAGCGAACGGCGCGATTTACGCGAAACCCTCTATCGTGCCTATATAGCAAGAGCATCCGAGGGCAAGCTCGACAACCGCCCAATCATTGAAAACATCCTCAAACGCAGACGGCAAATCTCTCACCTGCTCGGATTTGATACATATGCGGATTTGCAACTTGAAAGTCGTATGGCCCAAAAGGTACAAGCGGTTGAATCTCTCATCGAACGTATTACGGACGTAGCCAAACCGGCAGCACAGGCAGATATAGACGCGCTGGAAGAATATGCACACAATCATGGACAAGCAGGAAAACTGAAAGCGTGGGATGTAGCGTTCTGGTCGGAACGATTGCGGAAAGAGCGTTTTGCTCTCGACAGCGAATCATTACGCCCCTATTTCCCCTTCCCCCGTGTTCTGGAGTGCCTTTTTGAAACGATAAAAGAATTATTTGATGTATCGATTTGCCCTGCAGATGGAAAAGCGTCGGTATGGCATCCTGATGTTCGCTTCTTCGAAGTACAAGACCAGACGTGTACCTGTATCGCATACTTATACCTCGACCCATATAGTCGCCCCGACACGAAACGTGGAGGAGCATGGATGGACAGTGTTCTTTCTCGCGAACGCAAACCGAATGGATGCATTCGGTGCCCCGCAGCGCTGATGGTATGCAACCAGGCCAGACCGTCAGAGGGAAAACCAGCTCTCATGACCCTCTCAGAAGTCACAACCCTTTATCATGAGTGCGGACATGCGCTGCATCATATTCTAACGGAAGTTGACCTCCCTGCCGCCGCAGGCGTTAACAATGTAGAATGGGACGCAGTTGAACTTCCCAGCCAATTTATGGAAAATTGGGTATATCATCGCCCCTATTTGAAACGTATGACAAAACACGTCGAAACAGGCGAAACACTGCCTGACACCATCATTGACCAGATCATTCAATCGCGATGGTTTCATGCAGGCCTCCACACCCTGCGTCAAATTTTCTTTTCGGCTTTGGACTTGGGATTACATTACGAGTACGACCCTGAAGGCTCCGAGACACCTGATGATTACAAACAGCGTATCGCCCCGCAATACAATGTAATCCTCCCCATTCCCGAGGATCGGTTCTTGTGTGGATTTTCCCATATCTTCGCAGGTGGATATGCCGCTGGATACTACAGTTATAAATGGGCGGAAGTTCTCGCCGCAGATGCGTTTGCAGCCTTTGAAGAGGCAGGGCTCGATAACAAGGAAGCACTCGTTCAGACAGGCAAACATTTCCGCAACACGGTTCTAGCCTTGGGCGGCAGCAAACATCCCATGGAAGTCTTCAAAGCATTCCGAGGACGCGAACCGGACCCGGATGCACTGCTTCGCCAAACCGGCCTGCTTACATGAAATGTCTGATCGTCGTCCACCCCCCCGAAGCGAGACGGCTGCGGGCTAGCTCGCTTGCTCATCCAGCACAAACGTTACCCGACGCGCATCAAAATCTACTTCTTCTACTTTCACGCGCAGTGCATCCCCAATCTTATAACGGGCATTGCGATTGATCAGTTCGGAGCGACCACGGTGATATCGCAAAAACTCGCTGGATAACGAAGATATATGCACAAGCCCTTGTAGCTGCAATTCGACCAGCTCAACAAAGGCACCGTAATTGGTGACACTGACAATGACAGCATCATACACGGGGCGCTGCTTTTGCTTCTGTTGTTGTTCCAAAAATCGATATTTCATGATCTCTGTTAAATCACGTTCAGCATTCGCAGCCACCTCTTCGCGTTCTGAGGCATGTTTTGCAATAGCAGCTAAACGCGACTTGGAGTAGCCTTCGCCCCCAAGTGCCGACAAGCATTTGCCGAGCAAGCGATGCGCAATCAAATCCGGATAGCGCCGTATAGGCGAAGTAAAGTGGGCATAGTAATGTTTTGCCAACCCATAGTGGCCTGTGTCGGTGGATGAATACAGGGCGCGATTCATGCTTTTCAAAACCGAAACATAAACATGATGGGCCAAGGGATCTTCTTTTACACTCCGGAGAAACCGCGCCATATTCGCCGGCTGGCGTAAATCCCCGGGCGTATATCCCATATCGACTAATTCTGTCGTTAAAGCTTCAATCTTTTCCTCTTTCGGCTCTTCGTGATACCTGGCGATATTGGTAATATTGCGTGCGGCCAGCTCTGCAGCTACCGCCTCATTCGCTGCCACCATGCATTCCTCTACCAATTGATGGGAAACATCATTGATAACGCGTTGAATGCCTGTCATGCGACCTGTGCCATCCGTTACGATTTCAACTTCTTTCATGTCCAGGTCAAGCGCATGCTGGGCATAGCGCCGCTGGCGGAACTGCTGTGCCAATGCATGCAACTCTTTCAATACGCTGCGCTGCTCGTCGGTCAACTCGATATCTTCGGGTTCCCGGTCTTCGATTACCGCGAGCGCCTGCTGATAGCTTAAACGCAATGCGGAACGTATGAGGGTTTTAGCAAACCAGCGATCCCGTACTTTCCCCTTGGCATCGACCTTCAACATAACGGAAAATGCAAGACGATCCTTCCCGGGATTTAAACTGCAAATACCATTGGATAATTGTTCGGGCAACATGGGCAGAACCCGATCGGGCAAATAAACGCTTGTGCTCCGCTTGTAGGCCTCGCGATCCAAACTCGAACCCGGTTGCACGAAATGACTGACGTCTGCGATATGGACGCCCAGCACACGTGAATCCCCATCTTTCTGCAAGGATAGGGCATCATCGAAATCCCGCGAGCGTTCGGGATCGATCGTGATAATGAGATCCTCTCGCAAATCCACCCGTTTCCCCGGCAAGTCCATGCGGGCAGCAGCATCTTCTGCTTCGCGCAGCACGTCATCTGGAAAGGTATCCGGCAAATCATGTTGCCGAATAATCGAGAGCGTATCAACGGAAGGCTCCTCGGCAGGGCCAAGCACTTCTGTAATGTCGCCCTCAGGACTCACATGACGATTTTCCCAGTGGATAAACCGCACGAGCACACGATCTCCTAATTGTGCTCCTTTGGTGTCGGCAACAAAAAAGTTTTGGGCATAGCCAGGTGCCAATGGCACAACATGGATAAACCGACCCGCCTTGCGCAATGTGCCCACAATTTCATGCCGACCGCGCTGCACGACTTGAATGATCTTGCCGGATGGCCCCTGTTCGTCCGACTGTCGACTGACGTTCAGGCGCACTACAACAGTGTCGCCCGTGAGAGCCGTTCCCATATCGCGATGGGAAACAAAAACGGAAGGTGTTTCCGAATCCGGATCGACCTGATCCACATACCCATTACCGGAGCGGACTACCGTTAATCGCCCCGTTACCAGATCGGCCTCTTTTCCCATGGCATAGCGCCCTTTGCGTATCCGGACAATACGGCCTTCACGAACAAGCTCATCTAATGTCTTGTGCAGCAACCCACGCTGCTTGCCATGCACTTTCAGCTTCTGGGCAATCTCGCCAGCATCCAAGGGACGGTGACGACTCTCTTTTTCAATACAGGATACGATTCGTGATGCAAACCCACTCGTTTTTTTCATATCTTCCACCCTTCGCAAATCGATTCCATGTTAGGATACCGCCACGTATACGGAAACCCCGTACACTGCTCGGGCTTTGCTGCATGAATGCCACATATACCATCATCCGTCAAATGCGCACATACCCCATCTTTTTCCTCAAGTAAGGATAGTCCGCTACGATCAGCCATAAGCCGCGTGTGCTTGGCAATAAACGTGTCCGTATCCAGATCCATGCAGGCGGCAATGCGTGAAATATCCGACTCCGATACCCGCACATATCCGGGGATACGACAGCATTTCCCACATTGTGTGCAAACAAAGTTACGCAAAGCAGATGCAGTACTCATCCAAAATACCTCGCCGACTCCTTAGCCACCAAATCCCGTAAAACACCGACATCGGGATCCAGTTCCAAATATTGCTCGGGCTGTCCATGCATAGCATCCAAAACGGGATGATGCGCCAAATCCTGACCTAACGCTTCCTGTATGGCTTCAGGAAATTTTGCCGGATGCGCGGTTGCAAGGCAAACCATCGGCTCTTTCGGATCTAGCCAGGATTGGGCGACATGATATCCCACGGCAGTATGTGGGTCCATGAGGTAGCCGGTCGAACGATACACATCACGAATCGCCGCTATAGTCGCCGATGTATCAGCGGACCCAGCCGTCAACCAGGCAGGTTCTCCTTCAGGATGCATATGTGGAAGCGATAGACTACCCTTTTGGGCAAAATATTGCATCGTCTCTGCCACCTTATCTCCATCACACCCCAGACAGTAGTACAAATATCGTTCAAAATTACTAGCCACTTGAATATCCATCGATGGACTCATTGTCGAAACCACATCCGATAGGGCGTACGTTCCCGTATCAAAGAAACGCGCTAATATGTCATTTTCGTTGGTTGCAACAATGAGCTTGGAGATGGGAAACCCCATCCGCGCTGCGATGTAGCCCGCGAATACATCACCAAAATTACCAGTTGGCACCGTGAAGCGCACCCGCTCTACACGATGAGAATCCGTTAAAAGCAAGGATGCATAAGCAAAATACGTAACTTGCGCAAGTACACGCGCCCAGTTAATCGAATTGACCGCTCCTATATGATACTGGTCTCGAAACGCCAAATCATTAAATAGTGATTTCACGAGATACTGACAATCATCAAAAGTGCCTTCGACAGCGACATTATGCACATTGGCATCACGCACGGTTGTCATTTGCATCCGCTGTAAATGGCTCGTGCGCCCTTTTGGATGTAGCACAAATATCTGCATCCCGGGTTTCCCTCGTACACCATATATAGCTGCACTGCCAGTATCACCACTTGTCGCAGCCACAATGTTCAACGTTTCTCCAGTTGTTTCCAGGAGGTACCCAAATACATTTCCAAGAAACTGCAAAGCAACATCTTTGAACGCAAGGGTCGGCCCGTGAAAAAGTTCCAGAACATGCAGGTCTCCAACGGGAACCAGAGGTGTTATATGCGGGGCACGAAAGGGTCCATAGCTTAAACGCAGTAAACGCTTCAAATCGGAATCCGGTAAGTCGACATATGGCCGCATCAGCACATAAGCAAGATCGATAAACGACAATCCGCGTAACGCATCAATCTGATCATGAAAGGACGGTATCTCTTCTGGCACCAATAATCCGCCATCCCGCGCCAACCCGCACGTAACAGCTTCGGAAAACCGCAGGACAGGAGCCTTTCCTCTGGTACTGATATAATTCATGCGCAAAATGTACCGCGCTAAACAAACAATCACAAGAGTCAATCTCAAGATCTGCAACAGACTGAAAGGGTTTAACAACCTGCTATTGTATGCTCGCTTGACCACAAACTGCGCGCTTCCCATACGGCAAATTGCGCCTAACGCTCTATGGCAGTTTCATAGATCCATTCGGATCCTTGTTCACGGGATAGCTGGTCCAGCAACGACACGGAAACCGATTGTGTCATGACGTGCCTGAGGCCGCTCCATTCCCCGATACGAAATCCGCAAACTCTCTTTCGGGGCAAAGTCCCAGCTTCCCCCTTTGCGGACTTTTACGGTTCGTTTTTCAGGATCATACCAATCGTCGACCCACTCCCACACATTGCCAGCTAAACCGTATATGCCGAACGCATTCATACCACTATGCATAACCGGAGCCGTTACCACGTACCCGTCGTCGTACCCCTCAATCCCGCGCCAATGCGGCAAAACCTGACGCGCCGATTCGTCCGCAAAGTTGCCATAGACAGGAGGCCATTCATCCCCCCAGGGATATTTTCGATTATCTCCTTTTGAGGCAGCATACATCCATTCTGATTCACGTGGCAAACGAAAGACATACCCCTCTGGAAGATAGTGCCCAAAATAACGTGTTAACCATTCACAGTATCGACGGGCATCCTCCCAACTTACCAAGACAACGGGCTGGTCGTCGTTGTTAAGCGTCACCCCATGCACCGAACGACTACTGTGCCTAGGCATATAACGACGATATTGCCCATTGGTAACCTCATACTTGCCGAACCAGATATCTAATGTATCTAACCACACAAAGCTGATATTCTTCCCGGGACCAACAGGAATCGAAAGATGCATGCCCGGCCTGACTACCGTAATCATATCATCACGTGGAATGTCTGGAGACACGGTCTCGTAACGAACAAGCGCATCTTCCTCTGCGGTCGCAACACGAAATGCAGCCAACGCGATAGCGGATGGAGAGGAGCTACTGTTCCGAACGGCAATATGCAAGGGCGTTTCACCTGATGTAGTTCGGGCGCTAAGATCAGCCCCCGCATGCAACAACTTCTGTACCGCCTGTTTTGCATCCCGAGAAGCGGCCCAATGCAAAGGCGTAACATCATGATGTGCTTTCACATCAATATCAGCACCACCCGCTAACAAAACCGCAATACTTCGTATCGCGTCTCGAGATGCCGCCCAATGCAGAGGCGTAAACCCCAAACGCGTACGGCTTTCCATAGAAGCGCCCCGATCCAACAAGAGTTGAACCATCTCATATTGATCGGTTGCGGCCGCTAGGTGAAGGGCCGTCACCCCCTCGTCTGTGGCAGTATCAAGAGAAGCCCCCGTTCGAGTTTCCAAAATCTGCTGCACCGTTACAAGATCACGGGCCCGCACCGCTTGACGCAGAGAGCGAGCCGTTACACGCGCGGAAACAAGGATCAGGATAGTAAAGATAACGATAAATCGGAAAAAATTCATGCGGGCAGTGTACTTTGATCAAGCGCTTTGTCCAGCAACGATTATTACTCTCTCGGAGGCAAAACCCCCTCTTCAACAAGTTGACGATCTTGTTCTTCTGTTAACGGTATCGGTAAAGGAGGCATACCTTCACGAATAGCATGGACATTATATTCTTGTAAATGACGCTCCAGCACAGCCCCCGTAATTTCCGGCACATGCTCTCGTCGGCGCTGTTCTTCTTCCATGCGCTGCCTGCGTCCCTCCGAAATACGTCCCGCACGGCGTCCCCGGTTCCTTTCACCCTCACTCGAATCAGGTCTAGCGCCAGGCCGCCGCCGTCCTGCAATCATGCCAGGGCCAGCCGTTGAACGATCTTGCGAAGCGCTACCGCCTCCCATACGAATGGTCCGTTGATCTCCATCTCGTTCCACCATCACTGTTTCCGCATCATAATCAGCCGCCACCACACGTAACCCATCCTCTTCATCCCCTACAAAAAGAAAATAGCTGCGCGCCGGAGACACATTGCCATCCACCAGTCCGACACGTATATCGCCTTGCCTTTTCGTCATGGCCACCAAGCGCAACTCGTCTGCATACGATGGCCCCGTCGGGCGAGGGGGCGGTTCTGGCTCCGGATCTGGTGCTTCACCAAAAGGTCGGCGTTCCAAAATGACTGCATAACGAGAAAAATCAGCCTGCACAAGGGAAACGCAAAGACAACATACCCAAAGCGTAACAATCCATCTTTTCATACCATTCATATATTTCATACCATTCAATCTGCTGGTGGCAGGATACCCTCTGAAACAAGTTGAGCATCCATCTCTTCCGTAATGGGTATGGGCAACGGCGTGCGCCCTTCACGAATCAAACGCATTTGATACTCGCGCAATTGTCGCTCAACCTCCTCTTCAGATAACTGTCGCGACTCTTCGGCACGTCGACGCATCTCTTCCAGGCGCTGACGTCTCCTCGCAGCATACGATTCTGGCGTACCATCACCATTCCCCCCAGAAGCGCGCACCACACCACGATCCCGCGAACCACGATCGGGAGAGCGACGACGGCCCCGCCCTTCCCGCTCGGACGTTCCTGCATTCTGCGGAGCGCTTTGCGCTTCCCCCATGCGCATCCAATACTGCTCTCCATCCTTTGACACCAATGCTTGTTCGCTATCGAAGTCGGCATCCGCTAACAATAGGCCATCCTCCGTTTCCCCGACATACAAAAAGTAAGTGCGCGGTGGCCGATGCTGCGTATCCAAAAACCCGACACGTACCCCTGCCGGGCTCTCTGTCATGGCCACCATACGCAATTCATTCACAAAGGCCGGCGGCTCATCCGAAACAGGGGGCGCAACAGGTTCCTCAACCCGCGCACCAAAAGGGCGACGTTCAAGTATGACGTCGTAACGAGAAAAATCCTCGCTCGCCTTGATATGCATCGTCATGACACACGCAATGCATACAGCTATAACATGACAGAACCTATTCATATCTATACAGTACCATATAAAATACAAAAGTCCAATTCCGAAATACGCTCAAGAGTCCCGATCCACCCACAACCTACGTAAATCATCGGTAATTTGTGATGCTGTCGCCGGATCTACTTTTTGCCCATCATTCCCGCTTCCCAGTCGACGTAAATGGCGCGCACCTCGAGCACGTTCGACACGATCAATTCTATTTGCAAATGTCACGGAACTTGCAATATCTGCGCCCAAAACACGCGCTTTATCGCGCACATAATGGTCATCCGAAACAACCGTATAATGAAAATGGGGGCCGAATTCATCAATAATCGTCAACAATCGGTCATCAGCAGTCTGCCCGCTTCGCGAAAAGAATACCCGAATCCCGGCACCAGCAGAACGAAGCCCACCCCCACTACCGGAATCACCATCAAATACGACACAAAACAGCCAGACATCTCCACGTGTTGCCATCCAACGCCGACAGTATCCTAACACTTGCTCGCGCGCTTGTTCCAGAGACCGCTCGAGCATCTGCGACCACCGCGGCACACGATGCAAAATATTATAACCATCCAAAATCATAATATGTTTCTTCATATCAAAATCTCCGCTACCTCTACATGGGTGAAAGACGAGTCCCACGCATACACCCATATCCCTACAAACATAAAAATGACACAATGACCGGAAAATCCTACCCATTTGCCCCGTAAGGCTACTGTCATCCACACATATGCTTCGCTCTAGCGCCCTACTCACCCGCTAAACCTACCCCCACTTCGAGACTCCCGTTCCCGAAACGCGCGCGCACTTGATCGATCGCGCGCGATAACCTTTCTTTGCGATCTTGATTCTCCTCGCCCACATCAAACAACGTCAATTGTTGCGCAGATCGTGGCCGCATATCTTGAACCCCAAACCCGATTAACCGAACCGGTTGACGCAATGATTCTGATCGTAGTAACCGATCCGCAGCAGCGCGCAGATGAAAATCATCACAGCAAGGCGGATCCAGAGGACACTGCCGTGTAATCGTTTGAAACCCTTGCCAACGAATCTTGATGCGTGCCGTAGCCGCGTATAAATCAGACGCACGCAAACGACCGCCAACATCTTCAACCAACTGATACAATGTTCTAGTGACCACGGAAAGATCGCGCACATCCTTCGCAAAGGTATGCTCCCGTGAAATACTTTTCTCACGGGTGCCCGTTTCTACCGGACGCAAATCAATACCCTGCGCCAACTTGCGCAGATGATCAGCTGTGTGTTTGCCCGCAACCGATTCAAGCACATCACGAGACGTATGCTGTAAATCACCGATAGTATCTATACCGCGAGCACGCAGTTTCGTTTCCAATACCGGTCCAACACCCCAAATACTAGATACCGACAGCGGCGCGAGAAACGCTTGTATTTCCAAAGGGGTCCGCGGAACCACTGTCATACCATCCGGTTTTTGCATTTCACTAGCCAGCTTCGCTAAAAATTTATTGGGGGCAACGCCTGCTGATGCCGTCAATCCGACCTCCTCACGAATCGCAGCACGAATGTGCCTGGCAATTTCCGCACCTTCACCAAACAGTTTCAAACCACCACTAACATCCAGAAAAGCTTCATCTATGGATAACGGCTCAACCTCTGGGGTATAACGTGCAAAAATGGCAAAAATCTGCTCCGAAACGGCAGCATAGGTATCGTGGCGCGGTGGTACAAATATCGCATCCGGACAGCGTCGATAGGCCTCCCGCGAAGGCATCGCGGAATGGATCCCGAATCTGCGCGCCTCATAACTGGCTGCAGCCACAACACCACGCGCATCCCCCGCAGCACCAACCACGACAGGACATCCACGCAAAGCAGGATTATCGCGTTGTTCAACAGATGCAAAAAATGCATCCATATCTATGTGAAGTATCGTGCGCATGACAATACCTATGCTAACATGCCAACGCGAAATGCCGCAATGGTCTTTCTTGGAACCTCGGGAACTGACGTGCCATCAGGGATTTTAGCTTGGACATCCCATGCAGAGTTCTTACAGTCACTTCGCATTTTAACCGGATCGTAAAACAAGGAGGAAACATGAAATCATTCAAAGTAGATTTAACCAATAGCATCGCAGTTGTGACTGGTGCAGGCGGCGTTCTCTGTAGCACGATAGCAAAAGAGCTCGCCGCGTCTGGTGCCAAAGTGGCCATTACCGATTTGCGGCAAGAAGCCGCCGATGCCGTGGCAACAGAAATCAACGCAGCAGGCGGCACAGCTATCGCGATTGCATGTAATGTATTGGAAAAAGAAAGTCTCGAAAATGCTTGTAGCCTGATCGAGGCGCAATGGGGATCCCCGAATATCTTAATCAATGGAGCGGGCGGAAATCACCCCAAAGGAACAACATCCAACCCCTACTTGAAATCGGATGATTTGAAAGAAAACATCGAGGGTTTGACGACCTTTTTTGACCTCGACCCAAAAGGAATTGAGTTTGTATTCAACCTCAATTTTTTGGGAACATTGCTACCGACCCAAGTATTTGCCCGTGCGATGGCAGAAAAAGGTTCAGGGACCATTCTCAATGTTTCCTCGATGAATGCTTTCACTCCATTAACCAAAATACCTGCGTATAGCGGAGCAAAAGCAGCGGTAAGTAACTTCACACAATGGCTAGCCGTGCATTTCTCCCAAGTTGGCATACGCGTGAATGCGATAGCTCCAGGATTCTTCCTGACAGATCAAAATCGCAGTTTGCTAACAAATCCGGATGGATCCCCAACGGAAAGAGGTAATGCGATCATCTCTCAAACACCCATGCGACGCTACGGTGCCCCGGAAGACTTGCTGGGTGCGGTGCTCTGGCTGCTGTCCGATGAGGCGGCCGGGTTTGTGACCGGAACGGTAATTCCTATTGATGGCGGTTTTTCTGCTTTCAGCGGCGTATAAAAGAGGCACAAGTGGCGTTTAGCATTGCAGAAATTCTCATTCTCTGTTTGCTCGCAGATTGGGTGGCAAGACGTTTTCGTCTGCCCGGCCTCATTGGCATGCTCCTTGTTGGTATTGTTCTCGGCCCCTATGTAACCAATCTGCTACATCCGGCATTGATTGCGGTCAGCCCGGACCTACGCCTCATTGCACTTATTGTCATTCTGCTTCGATCAGGGCTGAAGCTGACACGCGCAACCCTGCATAAAAGCGGAGGAAGAGTTACCATGCTCGCTTGCCTGCCCGCAGCCTGCGAGCTGGCCGCCATCACCCTGGTTGCGCCACATCTGCTACCATTGTCCTATATGGAAGCTGCCATCCTGGGTACCGTGCTTGCCGCGGTCTCACCTGCCGTGGTCGTTCCCGCTATGATTAAACTCATGGACCATAAACGCGGGGCCGATAAAGGCATTCCGGCCATGATTATGGCATCTGCATCCATTGACGATGTATTTGTCATCGTGGCCCATAGCATCGCCCTCTCTCTCTATCTCGGCCACACAAAAGGGAATCCCCTTTTGCAAGTCGCTTCGATACCGGTCTCCCTCCTTACAGGTATTGCCTTGGGATTACTGATAGGTGTCGCAATCTATAAGATTTGTGATCACTTCAATCCGCGCGCCACAAAGAGGGTTTTGCTCTTAATTGCAGCCGCTACACTTCTCATTCGTTTGCAATATCTATTGGAAGGCATTTTCCCTTTCTCCGGTTTGGTGGGTACCATGGCCGTGGGCTTTATCCTGCTTGAAAAAAGAGAGGAAATGGCCCACCAACTATCAGCAAAACTCGCCAAAGTATGGGTTTTTGCAGAAATCATTTTGTTCTCACTCGTAGGTGCCCAAGTAAATCCGCGCATTGCCCTGCAAGCGGGGCTTTCCGGAATCTTGATTATTACGGTCGGATTGATTGCGCGCAGTACGGGAGTCGCGATATGCTTGATCAGAAGCAATCTTGTATGCAAAGAACGATTATTTGTTATGCTTTCCTACTTCCCGAAAGCAACCGTGCAGGCAGCGATTGGCGCCTCTCCCCTGCTAGCCATGCAAGCAGCAGGCCTCTCGGAAACACCCGGTGAGATCATATTGGCCCTTGCCGTTCTTAGTATTATCCTTACGGCCCCTATTGGTGCTATTGCCATTCAATATGCCGCGCCCCGTTGCCTTGCCCCCGGGCATCCGGTCAAAAACGGACGATAAACAATATGCCTTCGCATCAACCTCACATACATGTTTTGACCTTGATGAACCTCCAACAGGATACAACCAACGCCCAACACACCGAATTTCGCGAAATTCCTTGTTGGATGGTCAAGATTGCCTATCATGCTGATATTGTAACAACCGCAACGTAACCCAACGAAATCGATATGACAAATGCGCTTCCTCCATTTCACCTTATGACAAAACCGGCAGGACCGGATTGTAACCTCAACTGCCGCTACTGTTTTTATCTGGAAAAAGAAGCGCTTTATAAGGAAAACAGCAAACATCGCATGAGTGACGAAACGCTTGAGGCATATATCCGCCAATACTGCGAGTCACAAAACACACCCGAACTAACATTTGCCTGGCAAGGCGGCGAGCCCAGCCTCATGGGCATTCCATTCTTCGAAAAAGCGGTTGCCCTCCAAAAGAAGTATGCGGGAGGACGCCCAATACATAATGCCTTTCAGACCAATGGCATCTTGTTGGACAATGACTGGTGTAAATTCCTCAAAAAAGAAAACTTTCTTGTTGGGCTCAGTCTCGATGGACCCCGCCATATCCATGACCGCTTCCGCGTGAACCGCGGCGGAAAACCGTCTTTTGACCAAGCCATGAAAACCCTCAAACGCATGAAGTGCCACAGAGTGGAATTCAACACGCTAACATGCATAACACGGCAAAGCGCGCCGCACGCGCGTGAGATTTACCAGTTCCTGAAAGGAACCGGAACCACCTTCATGCAATTCATTCCTATTATCGAGCGAAAACCCAGTGAGGCCGCCAGCAAACTCGGTTTGACCCTGGATATCCCCCCCGAGTTCAAAGCTGATGACGACGATCCGCGCGTAATGCCATGGACTGTGGAACCCCTCCAATACGGCAAATTTCTATCAAACGTATTCGATTGCTGGATCCAAAAAGATGTCGGGCAGATCTTTGTACAGATTTTTGATGTCATGCTTGGTGCCTGGATGGGTATGCAGCCCGCTCTTTGTATCTTTGGCGAAACCTGTGGCGATGCCATGGTCATGGAGCACAATGGAGATGTATATGCCTGCGACCATTTCGTCTATCCCGAATTCTTTCTTGGCAATATCCACGAAAAAACTCTTACCGCCATGACAGGAAGTCCGCAACAACATGCATTCGGCGAAAAGAAAAAGCGCGAATTACCCGATCAATGCCGCAATTGTGCGTTTTTCTTCGCATGCCATGGAGAATGTCCCAAACATCGCTTCCTACAGACGGACGCAGGCCAGCCCGGCCTCAATTGGCTTTGCGAGGGATACAAACACTTCATGCAGCATATCGACCCCTACATGCAACAAATGGCCCAACTCTTGCGTGCAGGCCGACCCGCCGCCGACATCATGCGCATGCTCCCAGCAAGCAAAAGCTGAAAGGCAAAAAAAACGCTGAAATCATCACAAGAACGAGCAAATATTCTTACGCCCTCAACCTTTTAGCATGTCAGCTTTTCAGCTTTTACCCTAAATTCCCAGTATCAAGCTCGCACAACCGAAATAAATCAGGAGACCGGTTACGTCAACCGTAGTCGTCAATGCAGGACTTGCCACGACCGCCGGATCCAACTTTATACGATATGCAAGCAGCGGCAGCATGGCTCCTAGTAAGGTAGCGGAAACAACTTGCAAGGATAGCGCAAGCGACACCGCGAATGCAACCCGTGAAGCACCCATCCCATCGGGCAATTCTCCGGGAAATAAAATGATACGCGCAAAGGCAACGCCCCCAAGCACCAAGCCAAGCATGAGCGATACAATCGCTTCTTTTGAAATGACACGCCAGACATCCCGCAAGCGCACTTCGCCCAATGCCAGTGCACGAACAACCAACGTAGCCGACTGGCTGCCCGTGTTACCCCCAGCATCTGCTAGCAAGGGCAAAAAAACCGCCAGAATAATGTACGTTTCAATCAACTCCTCATAGTGAAACACAATCTGCCCCGAAATCAAACCTACCGCCGCCAATCCAACCACCCACCAGACGCGATTCCGAAAATGCCGCCAAGGTGATGTTTTCATATAAACGCCCGACTCGTGCTTACCACCAATCGCAACGAGTTTTTCCAAGTCTTCCTGCTGTTCATCCACCAAAATATCAAACGCATCATCATGCGTTAAAATACCTACTAGCACATCGTCTGCATCAACGATCGGCAAGGCAATTAAATCGTATTTCTGGAGGCGACGAGCCGCTGTCTCCTGATCTTCATCCACCCGTGCAAATGCAGCCTCTGTATGCATAATATCGTCTACACGACGCTTGGGCAGGGCCACAATCAATTCACGCAACGATACAAACCCAATCAACTTTCGATGCGCATCTACTACATAGGCATAATAAATCGTTTCTCGGTCCGGTGCGGCCAAACGTAGTTTGTCGATAGCCTCCGTTACCGTGATCCCCGCTTCCAACACCGCATAGTCTGACGTCATCACCGCACCGACGGTTCCTTCTTCATAAGCGGCGAGTCGACGAATATCTTCCCGCTCGGCTTGTGCCATGGCAGGCAGAATACCGGTACGCTGATCCTCCGGCAAACGCTTAAATAAATCGGCACGATCGTCGGGAGGCATATCCGTCAGTAACCGCGCTGCAGCTTTCCGGTCCAGCTGTAACATCAACTCCACTTGGGAATGCTCTTCCAAATGACTGAAAATTTCAGCCCGTAAATCGGCATCAACCGTCTGCAAAACCTCCCAAATCTCAGTAGAAGATAGCTGTTGCAAAACCTCGGCAACACCCGCTGGGTGCATATCCATACAAAATGTCCGAATTTCATCTGTACGCCGCTTCAAAATGAGAGCATGGACATCCAAAGCATTGATATGCGGATGATCCATATCAGCTGTTTCGTTCGTACTCATCCGACATATCCCCCCAACATGGCTGCCGCCACACTAAAATAAATAATCAAACCCGTGATATCGACTAATGTTGTCAAAGAAGGACTCGCTACAACGGCCGGATCCACTTTAAATCGAGCCGCAATAATCGGGAGGATAGCACCGAGCAACGTAGAAGAAATAACCTGCAATGCGAGTGCCAGCGCGATGGTCGAACCCACCAAAACCATTGAAGGGCCACCAACCTCTTGCTCCCTGCCCCCCGTCTGCAGCATCACGCGAGAATACGCGGTTACCGCCAAAATAGCAGAAAGCATCAACCCGACGCGCAACTCTTTCCAGACAACACGTAAAACATCCGATGGACGGATCTCATGCACGGCCAAAGCACGAATCACCAGTGTGGTTGCCTGACTCCCGGTGTTACCACCCGTAGCCGCCAGCATCGGCATGAAAATAACCAAGATCGGTATTGTCGTTAAAAATTTTTCAGCATTCTGCACGACATTACCGGCGATCAAACCTAATCCAGCAAGACCAACAACCCACAACACACGACTACGAAAATGCTCCCAAGGAGACTTCCGTAAATAGATACCTGCTTCATGCGAACCACCTATCGCGAATAACTTTTCCAAGTCTTCTTGCTGCTCTTGCACCAAGACATCAAAGGCATCATCATGCGTAATAATACCGACCAGAGTGTCGCTTTGATCCACCACAGGCATCGCAATCAAGTCGTACTTTTGCAAACGACGAGCCGCCGTCTCCTGATCCTCATCCACACGCGCATAAATAAAATCCCGCTGCATGATGTCTTGAACCAGATCTCCTTCCTGTGCCAGAATCAGGTTCTTCAGGGCAGTAAACCCAATGAGTTTGCGCGCCTTGTCTACAACATACGCATAATAAATGGTCTCACGATCCGGTGCTGCTAAACGCAGATGTTCGATAGCCTGCTTTGCCGTGAAAACGGGTTCAAGCGTGGCATAATCCGAAGTCATAACAGCACCTACGGTACCCTCTGCATAGGATGACAACCGCCGTATATCTTCGCGTTCCGCCTGTGCCATCCCTGGCAAAATTGCTTCCTGCACACTTTTGGGTAACTGTTTATAGAGATCAGCACGATCATCAGGCGACATCTCATTCATCAGATCCGCGATTGCCGGCCGCGGCAACGACGCTAAAATATCAAGCTGTGTGTCCTCAGGCAAATGACTGAACACTTCTGCACGCGGCTCAATCGGGGCATGCGATAATAGGGTCCAGATCAACTCTGGCTCTTCAAGAGAAAGCAAGGCTTCTGCTATGCCTGCCGGATGCGCAGAAGCACACAAGCGCCTGAAAAGCACAGGATCTTGGGAATGGATCACCTGTTCCATTTCAGAATCAGCTAAGGTTTCTTCCAATTCCACAATTTCCTCCTATCCAGTACAATACCAAGTCCAAGGCAACCTCTGGCGGTAAATCACTTGTATACGACGACCCATACATTACCATACTGTAGCGAATGCCCGAAGAACCTATAGTATCATCTATTGCAAACGCAGCCGTAAAGCATTCGCGTTCACGCGTAGTTACAAACACGATGAAACCCATACGTTAATACACCTTTTGTGTAGCTAGATTCAGCCACTACTGTCAAGTATTCCCCCATGCTAAAAACAAATAATAGAGCCCGCACGATCTTCCCACATCCTGCTACCCGATTCTTTTGTAATAAAATTCTTCCCATCGAAGCGTCATCTCTGATACATATAAACATCCTTTTCAAGCAAGAAGGGCCCATAGCTCAGTTGGTCAGAGCAGGAGACTCATAATCTCTTGGTCGCAGGTTCGAGTCCTGCTGGGCCCACCACCTAGAACACCAGCAAAATAGCCTTACGTATTAACAAAGCATGCTATTTTTCGCTTTCATGATCTGAATGAACGGTCTTGTTACTTACATACTGTGTCAGTCCGATTTGACCAATATTGACAAAATCTTGATCCATTCCCATTTCTACATGAAGAGATGCTTTAAAATATCTTCAATTCCCCTGCTAGCTTTACTATGCTTCCGGCATGAAATACTCACAAGCTAAACAAGGACGCGTATTCGTTATCCGCCTGGAGGACGGCGATATACTTCACGAGGTGATTGAAGCGTTTGCGCTGGAGCACTCGATTACAGCCGCCTCCTTAATCGTATTAGGCGGGGCGGACGACGGCAGCAGACTGGTCGTAGGACCGGAGGAAGATCGAGCCAGCCCCGTGGTACCGATGCAGACCTCCCTACGAAATGTTCACGAGGTGGCGGGCGTAGGCACCCTGTTCCCCGGACCGGACGGGAAACCGAGCCTGCATATGCACATCGCCTGTGGACGTAAGGAGCAAACCGTTACCGGATGCGTACGTGCCGGAGTGCGTGTCTGGCATGTTATGGAGGTAATCCTAACCGAACTGCTCGACTGTACTGCTCAGCGTGTGGTTGAACCGGCTACGGGATTCGCGCTCATGCAGCCGTGAAATATGGCCATTCTCCTATCACACATGCAGGCCTTGTAAACGTAAAAATCGAAAGATACGCTGCATGCACATCTAAATCACGCACATGACAGAAGGAGGTACACCGTGGATATCGAAACCTTTATCGAGCATGTCAGAAATAACAAGGAGCCGGAACCGTCATGGTCGAAGACGATGCAGGCCCTATGGTATGCTTACAAGCCAAACTGGGATACCGCGCACAGGATCTGCCAAAAAGAGAGCACGCAATTAGACTACTGGATCCATGCCAGCCTGCACCGCGAGGAAGGCGATCTGGGTAACGCGCGATACTGGTACCAGCGTGCAGGGAGACCGGAGTCAATAGGGACGATACAAGAGGAGCGGCAGGAGATTCTTGCAGGAGTTCTGTTGCATGAGGCACCGGAGTAGAGCTTTGCGTAAGCCAAGCACGCTGCCCGGTAGCTGCTTGCGGCCTTCGAACATGCGCCACTCTTAAAAGCCGCCGGCGAAGAAAAAGAAACGGCGAAAAAAAGATCGATCGGCGGCAAGACACACTTATGCAGCATTGTTCTTTGGCGTTTTTACTTGCTGGGCAGGTCAGGCAAGCACCCCCAGTACAAGAATATCACAGTCGCAGGCGGAGTCGGCCTATTTAGCACTGAATCACATGTTAGGCCAATCCTGATTTCATCAATCATGGATGTACTACCGTCATGCAACCTAAAACCCAATTTAGAAAATATTACCCCTCAAAGGCAATGGAATTCCTCGTTTACCTTGAAAGATAAAGGCACTCTGCTATCTTTCTCACAATGAATGTACGAGTTGATGCAAAGTTTCCGGAAGGTAATGTCGCAGCTGTGCGCATGCAACAAGATGCGAGTATTGCATACATCTACTTTACGGCAAACCCATGCGGCCGTTCTGAGGCACTTTGGTTTTATTTCCGAATCACAAATACTGCCCCAGACAGCCCACACCCCGAATCGCTAACGCTCGTTTTGGAGTTTGTCAGCAACCTGACGGGATGTGACGACCCCTCACATCTATATCCGGTTTTTCGTGGAGAAGGCCAAGGGTGGAACCGTGTGCGTTCCGGTATCGTGACAAAAGTGGGCGGGAATCGTTCGGTTTCCTGGACCATCCCATATCCTGCATCGTCAACAGAATTTGCCTTCTGCTATCCGTACGGACGCTCAGAAATCAAAACGCTCCTGCAAAAATCGAAGGGATACTGGAGTACCGAAAAGATTGGCATAAGCCAATCCGGACGTTTTATAGAACGCATAAGCAATAGAACAGATCCTTCTTCTTTACCCGGCATCTACCTCATCGCACGGCAACGTGCAGGTGAAACACCGGGATCATGGGTTTTAGACGGTATCCTGCAACATTTCTCGCGAACCAACGAAAGCCGGATCCTCATTTGGTCCGTACCACTGGCAGATATTGGGGGTATCGAACGCGGACAGTACGGACGCGGCGATGCATATACCGATCTGGATCAGGCTTGGGAGTCTCCCCCTCTTCGCTATGAAGTCCGCGCTATGCAGTCGGATCTGGTAGCATGGCAGACGCACGCCAAACCTTGCCTTGTTCTTGATATCCAAGCGGCTAATGGTACAGAAAATAAAGGTGTGTATTGCTACCTGCCCCGAACGGATTCTCCCGAACCCGCCATACGTGATGCGGAGAAGTGGGCTAATGTTATACATACAGCGTTGGGCAGTGAGTATGCTGCTGAAAATTTCAAATGTGCGCGTGAAGTGCATATACAGACATGTGGCATGCCCCTGGATGAATATGTAAGGCAGCGTATGTCAATCAGCGCATTAACACTATGCGTGCCCTATGCATCCTGCGGAAAAACGATGCTGGCCCCCAAACAATACCGTGAGATGGGGCGGCGCATTGCCCGCGCCATCCTCCAGCGCATAACCACATGATGGTAGGTGCATCGCTCCTCGCCGATTTCGACTGATCCAAACCGCACCGACTCACCCCAGCAAATCGGCGATAAAACTATCTTTGGCCTGGATTTCCTCTTCCGTTAACCCCACGAGCTCATGCGGAAATACAATCCAGCTTTCCGTCTTACGTTGATAATAGTTGGGCACAAGACGGGTCGTATTGCTCAGTTCCTTATAATACAATGTCGCGATCCGGATCTCCAAAACATGTGGAGACAGAGAATCTACCACCTTTTGCATGGTTGAACCCGAGTCAAATATATCATCAATAATAAGCAGTTTACTCGAAGGATTCAGATTTTCTAATAAGCGCTCGATTTGCTCAAGCCGAGGCTCCCGTCGATCGCCAATACCAGCATACGTTTCTACCTTGATCGCCGTATGATAGGTTTGTATTCCCTTATATTCGAGAAACTCATGAATCACGACTCCTATCGGCGTCCCCCCTCGCCATAAAACAATTAGAGCATCCGGCATATAACCAGAATCATAAATTTGTCGTGCAAGCAAAAAAGAATCACGCACCTGATCATCCGCACGAATAAAGAGCTTGTCAGACATAATGGTCCTCTCGTTCATTGGCGTATTGCCAAACAATATCTTCGGTGTATGCCGCCAAATCCGCAGCAGTCAATAAACATCCACACAAGCGTAAATGAGCGTCACAGGCATCTGCCACCATACCCGCATCGCGATACCGGTCTTGCGGTTTTTTCCGTAGCATTTTCATGACCATTGCACACACATCTTCGGCAAGCCCATCAAAATAATGTTGCGGTGGCGGGATCACAGCCGTCTTGATCTCTTCTAACGTTTTTTCCAATTGCCCGGGGGTGGATCGAAAGATTCGAATGCCTGTGAGCAATTCATAAAAGACCAAACCTAAAGCGAATTGATCACTCCTGCCATCCAGCGGCATACAGGCTGCCTGCTCAGGCGACATAAATTCAACACAACCTACCAACTCTTGATCCTGTTTGGCACTCTCCCGCGCAATACGCGCAACACCAAAATCAGCCAGTTTTACTCCGCCATCCCGATCAATCATGATATTGTTGGGAGATATGTCCCTATGTACCATTTCCATTGGATCGCCATGCCGATCTACATGACAGTACGCATAATCCAGCGCGCGCGCTACAGAACTTGTGAGATAAACAGCCCAAACAACCGGGACGGCAATATTCAAACGCTTGTGCATCCTCAGAAAATGCCCCAGCGTAATGCCATCAACATATTCCATGGCAATGTAATACCCTCCAGCATAGCGGCCCAAATGGTAGATCTGCACGATATTTGGATGCACGAGATCCGCTGCCAAACGTGCCTCTGCAACAAAAGACGAAACAAAATCATCCTTTTCAGAGAGACCTGGCAAAATGGTTTTAACGGCTACCCGCTTCTCAAACCCCTCTGCGCCGAATTGCACTGCTTCGTAAATGGACCCCATACCGCCATCCGCTATTTTCCGGTTCAACGTATACCCGATCTGACCGAAGACCTCACCTTGTAGTCCCTGCGGTGCATGTTGCGTTCCCGGCGACAAGGGTTTGTCAGTATGGGTGTGAAATTGCAGGAGTGTATCACCAACCAAAATACGATCGCCGTCTTTCAGACGGCACTCTAGCACAGTCATGCCGTTAACCAGGGTACCATTGGTAGAACCCAAATCCGTGAGTGTGACACCATTTCCGGACATGCGAAATCGACAATGCACCTTTGAAAGGGCTGGATCCTGCAACACAAGGTCGTTGTTACCACTCCGTCCAACCAGTAGCATAGGCGGCAAGGCAATCCGTATCCCAGCATCGGGCCCTTCCAAAACTTCAAGTTCCATACTGCCACCAAACAATACTGTTACCCGCTTGTGCCATGCATGCAACGGTGCAACACAACCTCTTAGCACCTAGCGCTGAAAAAACACCATCATCATAGGGATAATGCTATCCTCTGAAACCCGATCCCCTGTAAGAATTCTACCGTCTGGGCGGCGATAAAAGGTTGTAGAATGATTCCACTTCGCCCCAGCAATATCATGCGCCGATCTGCGAGCGGTTACATATCCGCCATGCACATAACCTACCAGCATCCTCGTGCCATCTGGTAGATTCTCAACCTGTGATTGACGCAGTTCCGTTCCTTGCCGCACTCTTCCGTCGGGCAAAAAGTAGATCGTTGTAGAAGCTAACATCTCTTCTCCTGCCAACTCCCGCGCACTATCGCCATGAACGCCAATTTCAAGTAATTCCTCGGCTGCATTTTCTGATTGTCCCCTAGGCAGGATTACTTGCGTGCCAGCAGGAATGCGGCGCCAATTACGGATCTCACTGCCTCGTTTTTCCGTGCCATCCGGAAAAACATAACGCGTAGTCGAAGATCGATACTGATCACGCGCAATATCCCAAGCGGACCGATTCCGCGTGATCGTGTCAGCAGTCCCTCCGCCAGAAGGATTCGTTATCACCGCTTGCTGATGCCCCGAGGATCTCCCCGCCGTACGAAACAATTGCTCCGCTAAATAAGGATCGGCCTCGATAAGCCGCCCCGCTCGCACATCGGGATCAAATAAGGGTTGACGAGATAATCCAAGCTGCGCGCGCAAACCCCGATCTGCGAATTGCATACCACAGCGTTTACGCCCACGATGCGATCGACGGTGCCACCGATTGGGCGTACCATATGCAACCATGGAATGCGGTAAAACATTTTCATCCGGTATCCGATACTGACGCTGTAGGTCAGCAATTAACAAACGCAAAGATCGTATCTGTGCATCCGTTATGGGACGATTATGATACCCCGTCACTTCTATGCCAATAGAATGCTCATCGAGATTCGTCGTGCCCTCCCACATGCTACGCCCTGCATGCATCGCAACACGCCGACGGTCCATGATGCGGTAAATCACCCCATCCTCCCCCACCAAATAATGGGCCTCACCCAATCGACGCAGTTTCTCAAGCGCACCTACCGTACCGCCCTCGGTCGTGTGGAGAACAATATAACGGGTCCGGCGGCGGACTGCCCGACGATCATTCCAAGGACTTAACCGATTCTGCGTTTGCAAGGAAGAAGCGAATACCTGCACGCAAAACACAAGTAGCAGACCAATCTGCAAACTTGTCTTCCAACGTTTCATGTGCACCTCTCCCAATCTGTTGTGTTACATCTAACTATGCTTGATAAGCGATTCCGCCGTCATCTCGGCAGGTATAGGCAATTGTAGCAGATCAAGTACCGTGGGCGCAATGTCCGACAACTTTCCGCCATCTACCAAAGGATACGATGCTGCATCCTTGGCAACATGAATGAACTCAACCGGAAAGAGGGTATGACTTGTCTTCACCATCCCGGTTTCCGGGTCACGCATCATTTCAGAATTACCATGATCCGCGGTAATCAGGACATGCCCGTTGAGCTCCAGACAGCGATCTGTAACACGTCCCACACACTCGTCAACAATTTCAATGGCTTTCTTCGCCGCCTCAAATTGCCCTGTGTGACCCACCATGTCCCCGTTAGCATAATTGATCACAATGAAGGCATACGGATTATCCTTAAGCCGTTTCAACACTTCATCCGTAACATTGTAGGCATCCATTTCCGGGTGACTCCCAAAACTGGCAGCATCAAAACGTGAGGGCACTTCGACCTGATCCTCCCCTTTGTAAGGAGTCGTCGATTTACCGTTGAAAAAACTGGTTACGTGACGATACTTCTGCGTCTCTGCGATCCGTAATTGGCGTAATCCCGCTTCGGCAATAACCTCCCCGAGAAGTCTATTCATACCACCGCCGGTGTTCATGGGGCCCATCATATACTCTTCGAACTCATCAAAATAACGTGTCAAACCAACGTACGTGACTTCCGGTAACACTTTACGATTTCCAGCGTAATCTTCTGCCGTAAAGGCGAGCGTTAATTGAATGGCACGATCCTGACGATAGTTGGTGTGCAAGACACAATCACCATCCTGCATCCCTGTATACCCCTCCATTACGTGTGGTGGAATATATTCATCAAACATGTCGACACCATCAGAGGTTTTGTCATGCTCGTAAGCATATTCTACCGCAGCAAGGGGGTCTGTCATGCTACGACCTTCGCCACAAACCAGTGTATGATAAGCAATATCCGTTAAACGCCAGTTTTGTGAACGATCCATGGAATAATACCTTCCCATCATGGTTCCGATCGTGCACCCACCAACTTCTTGCATCACCTGCTGTAACTTCGCCAGGTACTCTCGCGAACTATGTGGAGGCGTATCTCGCCCATCTAAAAAAGGATGAATGACAATGTTCCCCTCTGGATATTCGCTACGGGCACGGCGCATAATCTTGAAAAGATGCTCCTGATGCGCATGCACGCCCTCATCCTGCAACAGACCTAAGAGATGCAAACGACCACCCCGCGCTTTCCAAGCATCGACAAGTTCTTTCCACTTGGGAACAGAAAAAAGCGCGCCCGTGCTTAGTCCATCGTCAATTCGCTTCAATTCCTGCACAACAATCCGCCCGGCACCAATATTCAAGTGTCCCACTTCGCTTGACCCCTGATATCCGTCCGGTAACCCCACGGGCTCACCAGAGCACGCCAATGTCGTCCAAGGATAATCGCGCAAATAACGATCAATATGAGGCGTATCCGCCGCCTGCACCGCATTGCCTTCTGCATCCGGATTCATACCCCATCCATCACGTATTATTAGAACCACTGGTCTCATGATCTCTCCTTATTACAATCGACTAAACATGAAAAAGAATGAAAAAATATTAAAAAATCTCAAATTATAGTATCAAATTGCAAATAGAAAACAAATAATGCAGAAAAGACAAGTTTGCAGATTCAACAGAGATGAAAACGCCTTCCTTTTTGAAAGGTAGGCGAAAACAGGACACGTGCCGAAAGGAACCTCATGACTGACATTACGATCGATGCTGTATTCTTTGCCCAAACGCATGTTCTGCAACCCGGCGCGCCATATTTCAAACTGGTCGGCAAGAAAGAGACGCTGATCAAAGTACATCTGCTTTCCTCCTCGAATGCCAAAGCCCCTCCAGTGGAGGCAGCGTTACATCTAGCAGGTGAGACCTTGCGTCTGCCATTAGAAGGCCCGGAATACCTGCCAAAAGAGATCTGCACCGAGCCCGGAAAGATCATTCATCGTTATGAAGACAGTTTCACGGCAACCATCCCCGCCCGCTGGATCAAGCGTGGCCTCAAAGTGACCATTCATGCCGGTGAACGGGAACACACCATTGAGCATATCGAGATCGGTCCGCCTTTGGTCATGAATATGACCATGTTCGACATTCATTACTTCGATTATGAGGACGTTGATTATCCCGCAGGCTATGAAGAGGAAATCTTCGTACGTCGTCCCCTCACTGCATTAAACATCCAACGCCTGAAAAGGATTCGCTTCAAGGAATTAATTATACCTCCGCGGGCCAATAACCCAGCCGTTCGTCTCACCAGCACGGACGAACATCTAACCAAGACTGGCGAGCCTTTTAATGGCAAACAACTCGCCGCCCAGCAGTGGTATGACGCCCTGCAGAAGGCGGGAGGCCAGAAACATCTGACGGCTTATTTCATCAGTATTGCCAACGTCCATTCTGGAGGCTGGGCCTGGGGGTATGCCGGCATGGGAAGTCTCAGCCGTTTTCCCGTCCTGCATCACGAAATGGGCCATGTCCTCGGCGTTGATGATCTTCCCTGCGAGGCGGGATACCCTTACGTGGGGAAAATGTACGGAATCGACAAAAACAATGGCGGTTTTCATGGCGGCCCAACCTGGAAGTTTGACCCACGCTTCGGGTTTCTTTCGCCCGTCCTTTCTGAAAATACGGAGCATGGCACACCGGGCGAATGGAGAAAAGACCCCATGTTCGGCGGAGGTATCGGCGAAGAACCAGGCGAACAAATCGCGTATTTCTCAGATTATTCCGTTCGCAAAATGCAGGATTACATGGAACGCAACGTGGCACGATGGAGTGAAGAAAAGCAGGCATATGTCAAATGGAACCATTACACCGGTGCATTTTCGGATATCATCAAGAACGATGGCCGCCTTTTCCCCATTGAAAAGGATGTCGAGGTTTATAGTATCATGGCCCAGGTCAGCGCCGTGACCGAAGAAGCCAATTTCATCTATCCGGTGATTGGCCCCTATTTAAGTGGCCTCATCGACACGTTTGACCCGAATAAAGAGGAAGACCGCAAGCGGGCCCGCAGATTAAACACCGGCCCGTGGGATATCTCGCTGCGTATCGAACAAGGGGGCAAGGAAAAAACCTTTATGCTGCCCCTTGCCTGGACGCCAGAGGGCGACCCGCTGGATCTCGATTCCCTGCTGACCCATGCCGTCAATGTGCCGGTCAGGGATGGGCGGGTGCGTAAAGCGGAATTATTGCTGACCCCCGAAGCCAGCATCCATGGCCTGCCCGCCTCGCCAAAGGTCCTATTCGCTGTAGACAATATTGCGCTGGAGCCTGCAACATCATGATTGGCGGCTATCCGAAAATGAGCCAACCCATGAAAGAAAAAGACATTTCACATAAAAAATCGCAACTACAGACATGTCTGCCCCAACTTGCAAATCCGCAAAAAGTGTCTCTTTTCAACAGGCTGAATCGATAACCGGCAGCCCTTGCGCGTCACCATCAAGCCCGCAAGCTTGGTGTCCGCACGAAGCGCTTGCAAACTCACCTCTTGCGCAAATTTCTCCACCAGCTCAAGGTCCACACGAACCCAGCGGTTCGGTTTGCCTGCGGCTACCCATTTCGCGTCAAAATACGGACTCTTTTCATCCTCTGCAGTGTCATCCGGATACGCTTCACGCACCACGCGCATAATGCCCGCAACCCCGGGCGGATTAGCATTCGAATGATAAAACAACGCCAAATCCCCTAGCTGCATATCATCACGCATAAAATTGCGCGCCTGATAATTGCGCACGCCTTCCCAACCCGTTACACCATCTCGAGCAAGATCATCAATGCCATACACAGACGGCTCACTCTTCATCAACCAATACTTCATCGCTACCCTTTCTGAAAATCGGCAACATCAACAAGCAATGCCCCGCACGATCACTCGCACAGGCGCCCTTCTACGGCAAATGGCCCCGTGCGCGTAATTTCAACATCTACAATTTGGCCAACCAGAGACTCGTCTTCCGACGCAAAGCGGATGTTGATTTTCCCCTCGGTCAATCCCGACATAAATCCCTCTTTACGTCCTTTCCCCGTAACGAGCACCGGATACACGTCCCCCAGCATTCTGGCATTATGAGAAACGGAATGCGCACGCAAAATCTCACTCAAACGATGCATCCGGGCTTTTTTTACATCAGGACTCACATCATCCTCCCAACGCGAACTGGCTGCCCCGGGGCGAGGCGAATACCGTGCAATAAAGGCCATATCGAACTCAACGTCTTCCATTAACTTGACCGTATTCTCAAATTGTTCATCGGTTTCACCACTAAAGCCCACAATAATATCCGTAAAAAGAGTGGCCGTTGGGAGAAAGTTCCGAATTGCAGCTACAATCCGTCGATAATCTTGCACACTATGGTTGCGATTCATACGTATCAGCAATTTGTTATCGCCCGACTGCACCGGCAAGTGAATCTGCTTCGCTAAGCAATGATAGCGCGCTATCACCTCCAGCACCTCATCCTGCATATCTCTTGGATGCGGAGAAGTGAAATACAGCCAGAAGCGCTCGCCACATGCATCGCCATATCTCCCGATTTCCTCAAGCAATTCAGCAAATCGCATTTCCTCATTGGGCTTGTCGCGCCCATATGAATTCACATTCTGTCCCAGTAGCGTAATGGAACGATAGCCCTGCTCCACCAGACGCCGCACTTCCGCAAGAATATCGGCCGATGGACGGGATATTTCGCGTCCCCGCGTGTAGGGAACCGCGCAAAACGTACAAAACTTGTCACAACCATTCTGAATAGGGATAAACGCTTCGCTGCGTGATTGGTAATGCGGCCGAATGTCCCAGAAACCGGCAATACGCGTCTCCGGTTGTTTCATCATCACCGGACGCCCCGCAATCGCCTTGTGACCGTCCTCCTCAACTTCCGCAAATCCTTCGGCCTCCAGCCGTGCCGCATCCTCCGCTGGATCATGCGCCACGCCCGACGACAAGGGCGTCGGCACACCATATTGACGAATCATCGCCGGCAATTCCGGCAGTTCGCTGATCTGAAAGCATAAATCAAACAACTTGAGAAATTTTTCGCGATCCGTCGGCAAAATGCACCCAGTCACAAAAGTCAGCAGATTCTTGTCACGTTTCAACTGATTCCACCTGTGAATCTTCGAATAGACACGGTCAATGGCTGCCTGACGCACGGAACATGCCACAATGCCAATCAAATCAGCTTCCTCTTCGTGGTCCGTTACAACATACCCCAAATCTTCTACGACCGTAGCAATACGCTCGCTGTCAGACTTGTTCATCTGACACCCTAACGTGACCAAATGATACTTCATTTCCCTATCTCCCTGACTACAGACTGCAGACCCCAGACTACAGACCTAACATACTTAAACCATATCAACTTCTGTCCCCATCGGACCCCGCCCCGACCTTCTCCCTTCAACCCCCAACCTGTAACCTCCAACCTGCACCCCGCAACCCACACTCGCAACCCTCAAAAATACACTTCCGTTTTGATCTTTTCCGGCGCAATCCCCTTTTCCTGTAACAAGTCATACGCAGCATAAATCATTTCGCAATTGCCGCATAAATATACATAGGCATCTGCATCCACTTCATTACCTTGCAGATAATCCGTTACCCGACCATGAAAATCCCCATCATCTGCACGCGATGTACAGGAAAGATACTGCCGATAGTCCTCACGTTCATAGGCCTCCGCTTCCTCGCGTATCCCATGCAAAACGAGCAGATCCAAATCCGGATATGCACCGTTCATACTATGAAAGGGAGCAATGCCAGACCCCGTCGCCACCGCAAGCACGCGACAATCGCGATTCTCCGGCAGCGTAAAAAAACCATAGGGACCATTAACCAGGACGCAATCTCCCGAAGACAAACGACGCAGTTTCCGTGAGACCATGCCGGGGTCTGTCTCTGTAATCAAGACTTCGAGATAAGGAGCCCCCGGCGAACTGTAAATCGAATATTCGCGTATATCCGGATCCCCATATACACCCAACGCAATATGCTGTCCCGGCTCAAACGGCATATCCGCACAATCAATCCGCAAGACATACGCTTTCGAACTCAAATTACGCACGCACAGCACACGCCGCACACTCTCGCCTTCCACCATCAGGACCCCTCTGCCGTTTCCTCACCGCGATCAGCACGGTATTTTTTAATCTGACGCTTCATCTGGTTAATCAATTTCGTCACCTTAATCTCTCGGGGGCAAACACGCGTGCATGCGAAATGCCCATCGCACGACCAGACACCATCTTGAGAATCGAGTACGTCTATACGGGCTTCCAATCCCTGGTCTCGACTATCCTGCACAAATCGAGCAGCCTGCACCAATGCGGCCGGACCGATAAACGAGGGTCGCTCATCCAATACCGGACAGGCAGAATAACAAGCCCCGCATAAAATACATTTGGTCGCATCGTCGATTACCCCACGCTCTTCTTCACTCTGCAAGCGCTCGGCAACCGCGGGCGACGCATCATCCTTGGCGAATAAATATGGCCGTACATGGCGATATTTTTCGAAGAAACAAGTTTGGTCCACCATCAGATCTCGCTCCACTTTCATGTGACGCATGGGCTGCAGCCGGACAACATCGCCGTCTTTCTCCACAACATCCTTGAATAAGGTTTTGCATGCCAGTCCCTCGCGTCCATTGATCCGCATCGCGTCCGATCCGCAAACGCCATGCGCACAACTATAGCGGAATCCAAGCGTCGCATCCTGATTCCGTTTGATTTCAATCAAGGCGTCCAGCACACGCTCTTCTGCTGTCACATCAACTTGGTACGACTGCTCGTACGCCTTCGCATCACTCTCTGGATTGAATCGTTCCACTCTAATCGTAATATGCATAACCACTCCTATAACCAAACGGCCAATGGCTGGCCTCTTCTAAAACATCATGTCTGGAACATGGCCCGAAGATCTCCGCAGCCCAACTGTTGTACGTGTAATTTCCCTAATATGTTCTTGGCTTCGGCTTCCAGATCGAAACATCCACGGCCCTGTAATCAATCCCTACGCTTTGCTGCTCGACTGGGCCATCCGGATTTTCGAGCTTTGCCAGCGTATGCTTCAACCATTGATCGTCATCACGATCTGGATAATCCTCACGGCTATGCGCCCCCCGACTCTCGGTACGCTGCAAGGCAGACGCCGCCGTAAGCAGACTCAAATCCAGCATGTTCTGTAGTTCCAGCAACCCCAACAAATCCGAATTGAAGTTCTTGGACGTATCCGAAAGGCGCAACGTCTCGAATTGTGCACGCAACGCCTGCACACGATCCATGGCTGTTTGCATGCTGTCAGCATTCCGATACACACCGACATGCGTCATCATCACATCCTGCATCGCTTCATGAACGGGGCCTGCATGCGGACCGGCCTTTCCATCTGTCAATCGCGACAATAACGCCTGGAACCGATCCTCCGCAGTTGACGGCAACGCCGCAGACGAACTTCCCTGCACATACTCGCGGATATGCTGCCCCGCGCGACGACCGAACACAATCAAATCAACGAGGCTATTCGTTCCCAGCCTGTTGGCACCATGCACACTCACACACGCACACTCGCCAGCAGCATACAATCCATCCCAAACGATAGAGCCATCTGTTACCCGTCCCCACGTATCGGTGGGAATGCCACCCATCGCATAATGCGCAGTTGGTTGCACCGGCATCGACTTTTCGGCCGGATCCACATCCAGATACGTCCGGCAAAAATCAGCAATGTCAGGAATTTTGGCTTCGACCACCTCACGCCCCAAATGCGTGGCATCCAGCCAGACATAATCATCGATCCGCTTGTCGCCCCGCACCCCGCGCCCAGCTGCAATTTCCTGCATAATCGCCCGACTGCACATATCCCGCGGGGCAAGATCCAGCAGAGTCGGTGCATAGCGTTGCATGAACCGCTCGCCGCTGGCATTACGCATGAAGCCCCCCTCGCCCCGAACGCCTTCCGTGATCAAGATGCCCATCTTGTAGATGCCTGTCGGATGAAACTGGAAAAACTCCATATCCATCATCGGCACCCCTGCACGCGCCAATAGCGCAGGACCATCCCCTGTACAAGCCAGCGCATTGGAAGTCACCTTGAACATACGGCCAAATCCACCCGTCGCAAACATCACGGCCTTGGCCCGGAAAATATGCACCTCTCCCGTGCGTAATTCCAACGCCACAATACCGACCACCCGTTGCCCATCTAAAATCACATCAACCGTCTGGAACTCATCAAAAAAAACCACATTCTCCCGAATACATTGTTGATACAAGGTCTGCAAAATCATGTGCCCCGTGCGATCCGCCGCATAACAGCTACGATGCACAGGCGCTTCGCCCTCATTGCGCGTGTGTCCCCCAAAACGGCGCTGCGCAATCTTGCCATCCGCCGTGCGACTGAAAGGAAGCCCCATATTTTCCAGCTCATATACCGACCGCACGGCCTCTTCTGCTAGAATCGTCGCAGCCTGCTGATCCACCAGATAATCACCGCCCTTGACCGTATCATAGGCATGCCAGACCGGCCGGTCTTCCTCCAGATTCCCCAAGGCCGCACCAATGCCCCCCTGTGCAGCCCCCGTATGACTCCGCGTCGGATACAGCTTGGAGACCACTGCAACCCGAGCCCCACGGCTTGCCTCTAACGCAGCATATAAACCCGCTCCACCGGCACCAACAATCACCGCATCAAATTCATGAATCACTCTACCCTCCTCTCAAACCGCTACCACGATCCCTTTTTATTCCGAATTTATACAAATTGCATAATTTTATATCAGAAACACTGCTCTGTCCAGATCAACGACTGAGACCCATTGTTCATGTAATGGCATGGTACACTACAGCCAAGCACGTGCAGAGCAGTTTTTTTAACTCAAGCGATCCCGGAAGTCGCGATAGCCGAATTCCTTGATCACTTCAACCTGCCCGGTACGACTATCGTAAAGCGCAATGGATGGAAGTCGGATACCATTAAACGTGCTCGTTTTCACCATGGTGTAATGCGCCATATCATCAAAGACCAATCTTTGTCCGATCGACAAGGGTTTTGCAAATAGGTAATCTCCCATCACATCCCCAGCCAGGCATGTCTGCCCGCCCAGCCGCACCGCCCAGCCGCCCGCCTCCGCATACGGGGGCGCCCCCGCAAGAATATCCGCCCCCCAGATTTCCGGTGTATAGGGCATTTCCAGCGTATCCGGCATATGACAGGTCGCAGACGTATCGAGAATCACCTGTGGCATACCATTATCATGCACATCCAATACCGAAGCCACCAACACACCGCTATGTATGGCAATCGCTTCACCAGGCTCCAGATAAACCTGCACATTAAAACGTTCGCGCCAATCACGAACCATCTTCACCAGCAAATCCCGGTCATAATCAGGCTTCGTGATATGATGCCCCCCCCCCATATTAAACCAGCGAATTTCCGGACGTTGCAAAATATCACCCCAACAAGACTGAATTGCAGCCAGTGTTCGCTCCAAAGGTTTTGCTCCCTGCTCGCACAAGGAATGAAAATGCAAACCACTGAGCCCCCTCAAAACATCAGTCTCACGAACGCCTCGCGCAGCTGCTTGCGAGAGTTCTGTGTTCCACTGCCTGCGCGTAACCCCCAGCCGTGACAGCGGGGCACAGGGATCGTAAATAGAAACCGTACCCTCGCTATGCTCCGGATTCATTCGAATGCCAAAGGAAAGTGGTTCGCAGCCCTCCTGCTGCCGCGCCTCACGCTGATTTGCTTCTGCCGCCAGGCACTGCGACTGGAAACGCTGCCATTGCGAAAGATTGTTGAAGACAATGTGATCCGCCGTAACCAGTAGTTGCGACAATTCGTCCTCCGTGTAAGCCGGAGAAAAAACATGCACTTCCTTGTTCAGCTTTTCCCGCGCCAGCAGGGCCTCATGCAATCCACTGGCGCAAGCCCCCGATAGCGCATCATGCAGTTGATCAAATACCGCAAAACAGGAAAACGCCTTCAACGCCGCGAGAATCTTGCAATCACCAGCTCTTCCCACTTCACGCAGAATCTGTACGTTACAATCAATCGCCGCCCGGTCCACCACAAAACAAGGACTCGGCACAGAGGCGGGATCAAACCCCCGAAAATACGGACGACCATCCGCGAAAGTCGGCGGGACTCGTAAGGCATCCCCTACCATCACCAGACCTCAGCCGGATCCTGTTTCTTCCATGGCAAACCACATGCATTCAGATCGTCCATAAATGGATCCGGATCAAATTGCTCGAGATTCCAGACCCCCGGCTTCATCCATTTCCCTTCCAGCATCATCTTTGCTCCAATCATTGCCGGCACACCAGTCGTATAGCTGATTGCCTGGCTTCCGACTTCACGGTAGGCTTTCTCATGACTGCAAATGTTGTAGAGATAGACCTTCCGGTTAACACTATCGCACTGTCCCTGCGCAATGACACCTATGCAAGTCAGCCCCTTGGTGAGTGGTCCCAGACTGGCGGGTTCCGGCAAAACTGCCTTCAAAAACTGCAGCGGCACAATCTCCATGCCGTTATACATCACGGGATCAATCCGCGTCATACCTACATTCTGAAGCACCTCGAGATGCTTTAAATAATTCTCGGAAAAACTCATCCAGAATTGGGCTTTTTTCAACGTTGGATAGTTTTGAACGAGACTCTCGAGCTCTTCATGATACATCCGGTAAATCTCATAGGTGCCCACATCTTCCGGACAAGTAAAAGCACGATGCTGCGACATCGCCGGCGTTTCGACAAATACACCATTCTCCCAATGCCGACAGGGGGCCGTCACTTCCCGAATATTGATCTCCGGGTTAAAATTGGTGGCAAAGGGTTGCCCATGGCTCCCACCATTCACATCCACAATATCAAGTTGCTCAATCGCGTCAAAATCATGTTTTGCCAGATGCGCCGTGAAAACATTGGTTACACCGGGATCAAATCCACTACCGAGTAATGCCATCAAACCGGCCTTTTCAAAGCGCTCCCGATAATCCCACTGCCAACCATATTCGAACTTTGCATGGTCACGCGGCTCGTAATTTGCCGTATCAAGATAATGGGTTCCCGTCTCCAGACAGGCATCCATAATCGTTAAATCCTGATACGGTAACGCGACATGAATCACCATTGCCGGCTTTTCCCGCTTGAGTAAATCAACCAAGGATGGCGTATGATCCGCATCCACTTCAGCCGTGCGAATCTCACGCCCTTGCATCTTGCGTACACCATCCGCAATGCGACGGCACTTCTCACCCGTCCGGCTGGCAAGGACAATATCCCCAAATACATCTGGCACCTGTGCACATTTATGCGCCACGACCTGACCAACGCCACCAGCTCCAATAATCAAGACTTTCTCCGCCATCCATCATTCCTTTCTGTGTTCGTATGCAGCACGCGCGTTGGTAAAGGCAAACCAAAAAAGCATCATAACACAAGCCATGTGATCCAGCATCCCGAGTCAATAGAAGAAGCACACATACGCGCCAAAAACCTTAACGCTCAAAATACGTATACCCACGAATGCTTTCCTCAAATGCCTTCATAATTTGACGCCGCTGCGCCACAGTTATCGTGCTGGATTGCACAGCATCCTCTGCTTTATTGCGAAACCGCGAAATTAAACCCTTCGGCTCATACTCGACATACGTCAGTACATCCCAAATCGAGTCGCCTTCAATTTCTTGCACAAAATCATGACCACCCTTTTCATTGATGCGTATACTCACCACGTTAGTGTCGCCTAAGAGATTGTGCAGATCACCAAGCGTTTCCTGATAAGCACCCACCAAAAAGACACCCATATAATACTCTTCATCAGCGGAAAGCGCATGCACCGGAATACTTGTCCGCACATCATGAATATCAGGAAATTTATCAATCTTCCCGTCACTGTCACACGTGATATCTGCAAGAATAGCTCTGCGCTCAGGTTCCTCTTGCAAACGATGCACTGGCATAATGGGAAAGATTTGATCAATAGCCCATGCATCTGGCAAACTCTGGAAAACCGACATATTCGCATAATAAATGTCATGCAGAACCGTTTGCAAACTTTCCAATGCCCGCGGTACACGCTTGATCCTATCCAAAGACGCAGCAATGCGGTGAATAATATCGATAAAGACATTGTCCGCGAGCGCACGCTGACGCAACGTGATGGTCCCCAACCGGAATTGCTCACAAATCTCCTCGCGATAATAAATAGCGTCGTTATAGCATTCTTGTATATTTTTCAAATTCAAGCTCTTGCGCACAAACCACAAATTCTCGAGCATCTCGGGGCTGTCCTCCGGCAACCTATCCGGCATGGGCCCCGGTTCGAAACGATTGGTGTCCAATACATTGAACAATAATACGGATGCATAGGCCACCGTGGCGCGGCCACTCTCCGTAATTACCGTTGGGTGCTCCACTTCATGCTCATTGAGAACCTCAACAATCACTTCCATCACATCGCTGCAATATTCATCCAATCCATAATTGCGCGAATGCACAAAGTTGGTTTTGCTGCCATCATAATCCACAGCTAAACCGCCCCCCAGATCAAGATAACCCATCGGCGCTCCTTCTCGCACCATATCCGCATAAAAACGGGCTGTCTCACGCACGGCTTGGCGAATGTCGCGAATATTCGGAATCTGGCTTCCCAGATGATAATGCAGTAACTGCAGGCAATGCAGTTTCCCTGCCTGACGCAACGTGTCGATAACATCAACCATCTGATTTGTCGTCAAACCGAAAATCGAGCCCTCCCCACCAGAGTCCTGCCAGTGCCCGCCAGCACGGCTCGAAAGTTTCAACCGCACCCCAATTAAAGGTTCCACCCCTAGAGCTTCACTGCGCTCCATAATAATGGATAGTTCTGACGGTGTCTCCACCACAAAAAAGCATTTATACCCCATTTGCACGGCATACAGACCGAGATCAACAAACTTCTCATCCTTGTAGCCATTACAAACAATCAGACTTTGCGGAGACGGAATCATCGCCAACGCAATAATCAATTCCGCCTTGCTGCCTGCTTCCAAGCCATGATCAAAGCGGGCCCCGAACCGCGTCACCTCTTCGATCACCTGGGCTTGCTGATTCACCTTGATCGGGAAAACACCTTGATAGCGCCCCCGATACCCCGTCTGCTTCATGGCTTTACGAAAACTGTCATTCAACAGACTAATCTGGTTATCCAGCAAATTCTCAATGCGAAGGAGTACCGGCATATTCATACCTCGTTCGCGAATGCCCTTGATGACATCCATCAGGCTTACATCCACCTGCCGATCCCCTTTCTTGGCCAGAACAACAACTTCTCCCTTGGCATTGAGATCGAAGTATCCAGCCCCCCAATCTTTGATACCATACAAATCGGCCGAGTCTTTGCTGCTCCACCTTTGCAATACATCTTGCTTTGTCAATGCAATCCTCCTGCAATGATTTCCTGGGAATCATACTCGGTGGAAGAACAACCGAGCGCTTTTGTCTTGTTGCTGACGCAACGTAAATGCGAAAAGCATACCCTATGATTTTCCATCTAGCACCGCAACGAAAAATATACAAACGTGTCTATGACAGGGGCTGAAACCAGCCAATGGTAGCGGGTGGATTATGAGATGAATAGAACCACATAAACAGCATTCTTAGCGCAACGCGCTTAGATATCCAAAATATTCGTTGTCTCGCCAAGAGTCTTGCCTGCATGCTCCATATAAGTAGTGGTGCGGTATTCATTAACCTGATTCAGTTTATGCAGGATATCGCCCAATCGCTCAATCGCATCGGCACTGCTTTGTAACAACTCCCTTACCAAGGGGTCATCAGCCTGCACTTTTTCCCGCAACAAACTCAAATTTCCCATTAAAAGCGTAGCAGGCTGCCCTAGGTGATGACAAGCAGTCCCCAGAGTCTCTAGCATCACGCGGTTGCGTTCAACCTCGCGTTGTGCTGCCTCTGCGCGTTTCCGATCGGATAAGTCCGTAAAAGAAAAAACAAACCCCACGATTTCTCCATCTGAGTTGCGGTTGCAATTTGCCATCACCTCCAACGCAACCACCCGACCCGATGGCATTTCTGCGGACACTTCACTCGACCAACTACCCCGTTCGCCTCGCAACGATTGCATAAGCTCGTCGGCCACACCTCTTCCCTCAAACAAATCTCTTATGTTATCGCCGATCATGTACGACTGATCTTTACTCTCCATCATCTGAGCAAACGCAGGATTCACATACTCGAAAATCCCATCCAAATTGGCAATGGCAATTCCATTAGCCGCATTCTGAATCGCATTATGCTCGGTTCGCAACATCTCTTCCGCGTGACGACGCAATGTGATATCACGAATAAAAAACCCTAGACGATCTTCATCCGTGCGAATACGTGCAACCGCAATTTCACTGGGAAAAAGACTGTCATCCCGCCGATGACAATATGCTTGAAGGAGCACAAATCGCTGCTTTTCCAGATTACGCACGATCTCCGATAGTAAAGACCGCTCAGCTCCGGATATGAGACTGTCAATGGAGCGTTCCCTCAGTGCATCCTTGTCCCAAAGCAAAAACTCACAAGCCCGTGTGTTCGCATCGACCACATTACCATCCATATCCGTAATCAAAGCCGCATCATAAATACTTTCCAGGAGTGCCGTGTAACGCCCTCCCTCCGTATTATCGCGATCATTTGATAAAGGCGCGGGCCCACCACTTCGCGGTATGGAGGCCATCACAACACGACGCTTGTCAGCCACCGGTTCACTCGGTGTCTCGGGAATAAGATCTATACGGACCGTTCTTGAAAAATCAGACGCCTTTGACATAGCAAATACCTAATATTGAAACGCTTTAGCTGCCAGTCATACATTCATATGTTCAGCATGCGCAACGGTTTGCACGATTCAAGCAAGTATAGGATTGCACCATTACGGCAGCAAACATTAAACCAAAACTATTAATACACATTATGTGTGAGTGCTGCATCATAGCTGTATGCGCAGCCCATCATAGGCTGCGTGAACGTTTTGCGGCAAACTGGCTTCCAATTCCTGATGCCCAACCTCATGACACATATGGATCAAATAGGCTTGCTTTGCCTGCACTTGTTCCAAGCAGGCCAAACTCTCTTGGATGGTCATGTGCGTGATGTGCTGACGGTGACGGAGAGCATCCAAAACAATAACATCAACCCCCGAGACCCGTGCGCGTGTTTCCGGAGGCATCAATTTGCAGTCCGGTATGTAGGCCAAGCGCTTACCAGCCCCCTCCAACAGGAAACCATATGTAGGTTGGGAACCATGCACAACACGTAGCGGCCTCACAACAAGGTTACCTAGGGAAATGGGACCATGAATCTCATGAAAGAGGATCTCGGGACGATACGTACCTGAAGAATTCTTCGTGCCAATATAATGAAATACACGGTTGATATCTGCCAGCGTATTTTTTTCGGCATAGGCAGGTATGGCCCCCCCTTGCATCGTATTGAATCGGCGGATATCATCGAACCCAAAAATGTGATCAGCATGCGCATGTGTAAAAAAAACAGCATCGACTCGCGGAATCTTGTACTCCAACGCTTGTTCACGGAAATCAGGTGGCGTGTCGATTAGAATGCCCATTCCTTCGAAAGATACATACATACTTGTGCGACGACGGCGATCACGAGGATCGCTCGAACAACAAACATCACAAGAACAACCAATAATAGGTACGCCACAAGATGTTCCCGTCCCCAAAAACAATGCCTCCATGGATGCCATACTTGTGTACTAGCCTTCTATTGTGTGCTGTCAATCCACATTGCGATATAAAACGATTCATGTGATCGTTCTGCCGAAGTCATGCTTTCATTACACGGTTCCCGCGCGTACGATATCGTATCCTCCCATGATCCATAACCACTGTCATCCCATAGGCGGCGCAAACGTATCGTAAGCGCCTTGTTTTGTTAAGGTTTTTGAGTTCGTGTTCATCTAGTCAATTTCGATTTTTATTTGAAAGTTATCAATGGTTGCGCCT
>PXBF01000174.1 GCA_003567005.1 PVC group bacterium | reverse complement strand
GATAATGGTTTTCGAGAAACATTTCTTCCAGCAATCCGGCTTCCCGATTACCTTTGCCGTGGGCGCCACATATATGCATGCGAATCTCGCTAGAGGCATTACCACCCAGCACAGGGCGATCTTGCACAAGCGCAACCTTGACTCCATGCCGCGCGGCTGTGATGGCCGCAATGGTTCCTGCCATACCACCACCAACAACACACAAATCAAACTGATGCTCAAATTCCCGCATAATCTCTAACTCCCTTAATCGACACCCGACACCCGACACTACATCAACAAAATATCCCGAAGGTCCCCATCAAAGCCTGCTTGCTGTAAAACGTCAATATGATACGCAAAATCGCCGAGTTCCGACAAGTTATGCGAGTCACTGGCAAACGTAAACTTGATACCCATATCCAGGCAAATCTTTACAAATGGTACAGGGGGTAGATTCGTGTGGAAGTTGAGCTCGCATGCCACATCGTATTGTTTCAGTAATTTGGCAACAGGGAGAAACAATTCCTCAGGAATGGGTAAATGACTCCGGCGGAATACCCGGAAGGGATGGGCCAAGGAAACCACATTTTTTTGTAGCGTCTTTTCTGTCATAAACAGAAAATCATCGTATACCAAATGAGCTTTTTCGGGCTCTTTCAACACGCGTGGCAAACCATGTAGCGCGCCTACGATGTGCGTGAAATGTTTGCGATCCTCGGGAGCAATCAATAGGTTGCCTTTGTAATTACAATCAGCCTCTAGCCCGAAGACGACATTCTCGCTGCCAAATCTATCCTTCAACGCTAGGTATGTTGTCATGCGATTGTCTTCTGCTCGCGCTGATTCCATGCCATTCTGGAGGCAGTGTTTTTTCCCGTATGCTTGACGGTTGAAGTACAGCTGACCGGAGTGTTCCGTGATGCAGATGCCAGCGAGACCGAAATCTCCAGCAAGAGCAACCATTTTTTCCACATCCATGTTTTCACTACAATAGGCCATTTGCGTGTGCATATGGGTGTCTATAAGTTTCAGCCGTTTAGGCATCGCTAGACTATGCCGACGGGATTCGGCTCTTCCTTGTGAATCGATATCAATCGTCATATAGGTAAAGGGCGACTCGCAGAGTGCAGGAGCGTTTACGAAAAGCAGGTTCCCTTCGCGTATATCTTCGACGCCCTTGTGATGATGCCCGCTCACCGACAGGGATACGCCTGCTTCCTTCATTGTGCGAATGACAGCAGGAGCATTCGTAAGGTTATAGGGGGCATGCGCACGTTCCGGCGGGTACAGGCAGACGTGCTGCAGAGAAACAATGGGCCCCTTGAAGTCCTGCCGCGCGAGTTTGATACGGTCAATATCCTGCTGACTCCGTTTGGCGCACCATTGTGGTTGCTCTTCATCCAGAAAAGATAGAAAGCGTACGCCACCGTGTTCTTCTATGTCCTTTGGGCGATCGAATACCTTGTAAAAGGCGTTTATATCGCCATCATGGTTTCCGGGAATCACAAGATAAGGCGATTTGAGCTTGTCGAGTATCTGCTTCAGAGCAGTCAGGCGCTCTGTGGCATCCGGCAGATCGCCATCGTTCAGCAAATCTCCGAGTACCAGCGTGATTTCGGGACGCTCCAGTTCATTCAGCCTGCGCACGGCCCGATCCAACAGAATATGTGCAATATCGCAACGCCGCGATCCTTCCGCCGTCTCACCATCGTGTATATCAGTTAATAATGCAATTTTCATAATAAATCATATCGAAACAGAACGTGCATTATTACACATTTCGTATAAATCGTCAATTATTGGTCGGTCTGAAGCTGACTTGCAGAGCATGTGGGAATGCTGAATGCGCAATCAATAATCCTTTATGGCGGTTATTGGCCATCCATGCGCCGCAAGCTTGCGGCAACATCGTCTTTCCAGATACGCAAGTCCAGCGCAGGTTTTTCCTGAAGACGAATGCTGGCATGGCAGGTATCATCCTCATTGCCCCCTGAGGAGACAACGCTACCTCGTAACCTGATGGTCTTGGGATGGTCATCGGATTGCACAATAATCCACAATTGTAGCATTTCTCCCACAGAGAGGTGACGGTTGCATGCTACTCGCATCCCCCGCGCCGAGCGATCTTTGATTTTTGCCTGAAACGTCGGACGGTGGATGAATAAAAAGCCAAAATGTTTTGAGGGTGATGCAAGGCCCACATCGATATTACATGGGGTGCGGCGACTACGCCTTTTTTCTTCCAGCCGGTTTTTTACGCGTAACGGGTTGGAATGCGCTTTTTTTGGGGGAGTATGTGTCTGGTCTGCGTACGCTGTCATTCCTGAATACTTCCGAAAGCGGGACGCTTGCGTCAAGGCTAAAACCGAATAAAAGGTGGTGCGGCCTGTTGTGTCCTTGAGCGTCTGGCGGGCGGTAATACTTGCAGGCATATCGGTGTTTTCCAACAAGCACTGTTGTTATGCATCCGGTCTATGGGGGAAAATGATCAATAGGCATCACGCAAGGAGCGCTTTAGCCGAAGAGCTTTTGCATGAGACCGCCGACAGGCATAAAGCCGAGTGATCCATTTGGGCAGGATGTTTCGCTGTATTGTGTTATGGCGTCGGGTTGCCAGCCTGGTCCCGCAATGGAGACGGCCACGGGTTCACGCGTGTGTTTGCCAAGGCGTATCGGCACGGGGTGATCCGGCAGCAGGGCATAGGTAACGGAATCCATTCCCAGTTGTGCGATAACAGGCGTAACAATCCGCCGGTCAAACGCTTCGATCGTCTCAATTTTGAGCTTGAGATCCTGCGCATGGGATACTTCGTCAATGGCTTCCAGGTGTAGATATACAAAGTCATGCGTCTCGAGGGCTGTAAGGGCAGCTTCAGCCTTGCCCTCGTAGTTGGTGTCGATGTAACCGGTTGCGCCGGGAACATTGATTACATCTATTCCGAGGCAGCGGCCCAACCCTTTGATGACATCCACGGCAGAGATGATCGCGCCCGAGATGCCATAGCGTTGCTGTAATGTCCGGAAAGGTTTTGGCGATCCGCCGCTATTGATCCAGATCTGGTTCGCAGGTGCGCGACCTTTGGATTTTGCAGCACGGTTGACGGGATGATCCTGGAGAATGTCGGCAGCATCTTGCATCAGTTTGTGTAGCATTTGAACCGTCGGTTCCGCGGAAGCATTCTCGGCCTGTGGTAAATGATCGATTACTCTCTCGCCTTGGTTGTCATCCGGTTTTTCGGTGGCGATGTCGTTGTTATACTTTTTGCCCGAGATCACGAGCAGGTTACGGTAGCTGACGCCTGGGTAAAAACGCACATATTCGGTTGCCAGGTTTTTGTTCAGTGCGTCCAGGAGTTCCTCGGCATCCTGCTGCTGAGGGTGCCCTCCAGAGAAATCTTTTAAAATACCATTTTCCACCGTAATCAGATTCAGGCGAAATACGATATCATCCGGCTGCAAGGGAATGTTCTGACTGGCAGCCTCAAGGACGCCTCGCCCGGCATACTCGCTAGCCAGATCGCACCCGAGCACCGACATATTGGCAACATCGCTGCTGGTGGGATATCCTTCCGGAAGCGTCAGCAG
>PXBF01000125.1 GCA_003567005.1 PVC group bacterium | reverse complement strand
TGTCGGTGTTGTATGGATTCACGCGCACGGCATTAAATAATTCCTCTGATACACCAGCAAATTCGCTGAGCACGAGCACGCCTCGCTCGGCATCCTGCTTGTTGGCAATGTATTCCTTGGCAATCACGTTCATGCCATCCATCAATGGCGTGACGAGAGCAACATCGGCAAGGTGATAGAGGGCACATAGTTCGATAAAGGGCACCCAGCGGTTCAGGTAGTGCACGGGAATATTGTCGACACGCGAATATTTTCCGTTGATGCGTCCAACCGCATGTTCAATATCATGCACGAGTTGGCGCACATCATGCGAATGCGCTCCCGTGGCTGAAACGAGAAGAATAAACATGACGTTTTCACGATCGGCAGGGTGTTCGGCCAGATACTTTTCAATAGCGCGTAGTTTTTTCTGAATCCCTTGGGATTGGTCGAGGCGGTCGACGCTGAGTATGATGCGCTTGCCTTTGAAGTTTTCGCGATACTCTTGCAGGCATTTTTGGTAATCCTCTGATGCGCGCGCTTGTGCAACCATATCGGTTTTGACACCGACAGGATACACGCCAATGTCGGTGGTGATGTCATCGCGCACGATCTGATCGATATCGGATTCGATGCCGAGCAAACGTAGAACGGTACTGCGGAAATGGCGGAGATAACCGAAGGTTTGAAAACCGATGAGGTCGGCGCCAAGGATGCCGGTTAGTAGTTCCGTACGGTTGGGATGACAGCGGAAGAGTTCGTAGGAGGGAAAGGGGGTATGCAGGAAAAAACCGATCCGGGCCTCGGGCAAGCGTTCGCGCAGGAGCTGCGGCACGAGCATGAGGTGGTAATCGTGCACCCAGATGATATCTCCGGGGCGGTAGCGCTCAGCGACCATGTCGGCATAGCGTTCGTTTACACGGCGGTAGGATTCGAACCATTGCTGCTGATAATCGGCATGGCCCGAGAGATAGTGCAGAATCGGCCATAGGCTGGTGTGGCAGAAGCCATCGTGGTATTCGCGTATTTCGCTTTCATCGAGAAATACGGGGATTTGCTGGCGGGAATTTTTTAGTTCGCGGGAGAGCTGCTCGCGCTGCTCATGATCGGGCGCGGGCTCACCTGTCCAGCCGATACGCTGCACATGATAGACTTTGTTGTTCTTGCCGACGAGTGTGTCGGCGAGCTCAGTTGCGGTTAGCTTTACCCTGCCGGCAGCATCCGAGGAGGGTAACTGGCAGGATACGTTGAAGAGTAATGTGCCACTGCTACTCATTGCGTTACTCCTTGTTGCTGGTTGCAAGCGGTATGGTTATTTCTTCGCCGGGGGGAACCGGCACGGCTGTATCCCCGACCTTTATGTTGACGGTGGCCGCGGTCTCGGTTTTTACGAGAATTTCTTTTGCGCTCACGCGTATGCTGTAGCGTATCCCGAGGAAGGTAATGGAAAACGCAATATCTTGCCATGCGGGTGGAAGTGATGGGTTGATCTTGAGTGTATCGCCGGATACATCTACACCTGCAAATGCAAATAGGAGCAGGCTAATGGTTGATGCCATCAAGGCGACATGAATACCTTCTTTGGTGGTGCCGCCCTGAATGTCGCCGAGATCGGCGTGCAAGGCGGTGTGATACCAGCGTGCCGCCGTCTCGGTGTCGCCAAACAAACAAGCAATGTGCGCGTGGACACCTAGACTCAACGTAGATCCATGCGAAGTGCGTTTTTCATAGTATTCGTAATTGCGGCGCAGGTCTTCTTTTGTAAAGGGTATCCCGAGATTGTCGAGAATGTGTTGTACGGTCTGGAATGGCAGCACGAAGAACAACATCATCAAGTCGCCTTGCTTGCTGAGTTGGTAAGCGTCCGGATCTTTGCCTTCGGCTTTCAGTAGGCGGTCCATTCTGCCGATGTCGCCATATTTTTCCCGATAATAATCCCAGTCCAGCTCTTGCAGATCGAGGAATCCGTCATATTGGTCGATGAGACCATGCTTTACGCCAACGAACATGCGTCGGGAGATGTCGAGCCAGCGCACTTGCTCCTGCTCATCGATGCCGAGTTGCTGGAGCAGTGGCTCGCCAATCTTTGGCGGAAGTATTTTTATGACTTCGCAGGCGCGCTCTAGTAACCAAACAGTCATGATGTTGGTATAGGCGTTGTCTTTGAGTCCGCCCTTATCCGCGCCTGGCATTTTTTCATGAAATTCGTTGGGTCCCATGACGCCGGTGATGCTGTAGCGTTGGGTTTTTGCATCTAACTGGCAGAGGTGGGACCAGAATAGTGCGATGGAAAGGATCATTTCGGCACCATATTCTTCCAGGAATTTGATGTCGTTGGTCATGTGCACGTATTGCCAGGTATTGTAGGCAATAGCGAGCGAGACATGACGTTGGAGACAGGAGTAATCGTCGCCCCATTTTCCAGAGACCGGATTGAGATGAACGACTTGGGTTTCCTCGCGCCCGTCGCTGCCGCTCTGCCAGGGGAACATCGCGCCATGGTATCCATGCTGTTTGGCATAGGCGCGGGCAGCATCAAGGCGATGGTAGCGGTACATGAGAAGCGCTTTTGCAATTTCCGGAAAATGCAGGTTAAAGATCGGGAACACGAAAATTTCATCCCAGAAAATATGTCCGCGGTAGGCTTCGCCATGCAGTCCGCGTGCAGGGATGCCTGCGTCGATTTCCGCGTTGAACGGTGAGGCTGTGCAGAGCAGATGGTATGCATGCAGGCGATTGATCCAGAGCGCTTCCTCATCTCCGGTAACTTGCATGTCGAGCTCTTGCCAGATTGTATCCCAGGCAGCGATATGTTCACGTAGTACGGTATCCCAGTCGCCCCCATCGCTCATGCTGCGAATGGCTGCAATTTTGGGATCGGATACGTCTTGATCGCGCGAGGTTTCGATGGCAACACGCTTTTCGACGACAATGGTTTCGCCCTCTTTGGCCTCGATCGTGAAATTGGCCATGATTTTACGGTCGCGCGCCGTGACTTTGCTGGGGTGGGTGAGTTCGGTGTTCCCGACATACACGCGATGGACGGCCCGTTCGACAATAGCAATATCGGATTGTGTTGTTTTTACTGCAAGCACGATGCCACGGGAATCCAGGCTTTCGGAATCGCGGGCGAGATGATCTTGGTTTAGATCATTGTAGCGGTCCACGCCTTCATTGCGAATAGCGCCATCGAGTCCACTACGGATGGTAACTGAACCGCTATAATTTTCCGGGGTCACGCAGTAGCGGATCGCACCGAGGTGTCTTTGCGCCATACTGGCGAGACGGGTAGATTCGATACAGCTGATTTTACCATCGGGTTGTTTTACGCGGATGGTGCGGTGTAAAAGGCCTCGGCGTATGTCCAGTGCCCGATGAAAGAAGATAATCTCTGCGGTATCGATATCAAACCATTCCCCACCATCCGGTTTGAAGGTGATGTTGGTCCAGTTGGGAACGTTAACAAAGTCTTCGTTCTCTACATCTCGATCCCCTACGCGCGATGTGAGGCGGTTGTAGATCCCCGCAACATATGTTCCGGGATAGTGGTGCGCGCTGCTGACGGACTCTTCGGCAGCCCCACGGCAACCCATATATCCATTGCCGACGGTCAACAGTGCTTCTTGATGTTTTTCGTTTTCAGGATCGTAGGTGTCATATGTGAGGGTCCAGAGCGGATCTAGTTTGTCCACGACGGTGTCTCCTTTATTTCTGCGATTCTGGTGTTATATTGCATTATTTGTGGACAAGGATAACAGGCTCTTAGGTGAAGCCAAGCCCAAATCGGTTGTTTTGTTATGCATATGCCGCCAAATTGTCCGTTTAAAGGCTTGTCAGGTTGGCGGTGGTTCTTTAGGTTGGAAATATCGCATACAGGTTTGGCTGCCGTTTGCTGCGGCAGTTGGACGCGATATTAACCGTAACAATCAGGAGGCAGGAAGGTGTGTAGTTGGCCGGTGGCCACGGGACACACGTGAGGATGATGGAGGCAGCCAAAAGTATTAGCGTTCGTTCCCCGCGTCAGGCCGATGGCGGGAAGTTCATGGATCTGGTACATGCAGCGGGTACGCTGGATGTAAATTCCACCTACCTGTATTATTTGCTGGCCGATCATTTTTCCGCCACTTGCGCCTATGCCGAGTGTGATGGCCAACCGGCTGGATTTGTTAGCGCCTACCGTTTGCCAGATGATCCCGCTTGTCTGTTCGTATGGCAAATCACGGTTTCTCCTGATTTTCGTGGTTGCGGAGTTGGGTTGAAGCTTTTGCAGCATTTATCCGCTCAGCCCTGGTTTCGCGACATCCAGCGTATTCGTTGTACCATCAGCCCTTCCAATCAGGCTTCTCGGCGCTTATTCTCAAAGTGGGGTAAACATGTCGGGGGGACCTGGCACGAAGAGCCCTATTTGCGAGCGGAGGATTTGGGGGACGCGCATGAGGATGAGCCTTTGTTAACCATTAACCTTGCCGAGAACGGTACGGTCGCAAAATAAGCGAGGAAAAAATGAATATTGAACTTTTTGAAGAATATGAATCCAATGTGCGCGGTTATATCCGTTCGTTTCCAACGATTTTTGATCGCGCGGAAGGGGCCACCATATGGGATGTGGACGGGAACCCTTATGTGGATTTCTTTGGCGGGGCCGGTTCGCTGAACTATGGGCACAATCACCCTGTGGTAAATGAGGCGCTGATCGCTTACATCAAGCGTAATGGCATCAGCAATGCGCTAGATAAGGCAACCTTGGCCAAGCACGACTTTCTTTTGGCTTTGCAGGAGATCATTTTGAAACCGCGTGGACTCCATTACAAAGTGCAGTTTGTGGGGCCGACAGGCACCAATGGCGTGGAGACGGCCTTGAAACTGGCGCGCAAGAAAATGCAGCGCAGTACGGTGGTATCTTTTACAAATGCATATCATGGCCATACGTTGGGGGCCTTGGCGGTAACGGGGAACGAGCTTTATCATGATAGTTATTACGGCGTTCCTCTGAATGTAACAAAGATGCCGTACGATAACTACTTTGATCACGATATGGATAGCGTTGATATGCTGCGGCACTACGTGGAGGATGGCAGCTCCGGTTTTGAAACACCTGCAGCGGTGATTGTTGAATCGATCCAAGGCGAGGGCGGCGTGAATGTTTCCAGCGCAGAGTGGTTACGTAAATTGAGCCAACTTTGTAAAGAAAAGGAAATCATTTTAATTCTGGATGAAATCCAGGTTGGCAACGGACGCACAGGTGATTTCTTCTCGTTTGAACGGGCTGGCATCAAACCCGATATTATCACGCTTTCAAAATCGATTGGTACAGGGCTACCGATGTCGATCGTATTGATGCGAGACGATGTGGATGTGTGGTCGCCGGGTGAGCATACAGGCACGTTCCGCGGAAATAGCCATGCCTTTGTGGCTGGCATGGTGATGCTGGAACATTACTGGCGCGACGATGTTTTCTCCAAAGAGATTCGCGAGAAAGGCAAGCAAGTAGAAGCTCGCTTCCGGGCAATTCACGCGCGGTATCCGGATTATTTCTCGGATGTCCGCGGACTCGGCATGATCTGGGGTATGGAATCCTCTGTTAAGGATTTTTGCGGGCTGGTATCTCGCGAGGCATTCGAGCGCGGTCTTTTAATGGAGACGGCCGGATCCGAGGGACAGGTATTGAAATTCCTTGCGCCGTTGGTCATTACGCAGGAAGAACTGGATAAGGGTCTGGATATTCTGGATGAGGCAGCAGACGCTGCCGTGGCAAAGGCAAAAGCCGGCGCTTTGGAGGAGACGGCATGATTATTCGCAAACTCGACGAAATAAATGATTCCGATCAGGATGTATTGGCCGAAAATGGGAATTGGCGCAGCCGTCGACTATTGTTGGCGCGAGACGGCATGGGATTTTCCATGCATGACACACTGATTTATGCCGGAACAGAAACCTTTATTCACTATGCCAACCACTTGGAGGCGGTGTATTGCATCGAGGGGGAAGGCGAAATCGAAGATCTGGATAACGGTGTGACCACGCAGCTACAGGCCGGAACACTCTATGCATTGAATGGTCATGAGCGCCATCACTTGCGGGCACGCAAGACGATGCGTATGGTTTGCGTCTTTAATCCACCTGTCACAGGCCGTGAAGTACACGACGAGAATGGCGTGTATCCATTGCTGAAGGATTAGCGTTGCGTCTGCGGTCTAAAACGAAGTTACAGGCTTGCTGAAGGTGGTTTTGCGGTGGAATCGGTAGGGCCTTGTTGCTTGTGTTGTGTGACGCTGCGTTCGAGCCAGATGCCTATCAGCGCCAGGCTCAGTAGGGCAATCAGTGGCCAGAGGACAGGCCAGGATAGTAGGTCTGCATTTTCATCTATATTGGCAGCGCGGTATACAGCTGTGGTGTAGACGATTCCCTTGGCAATAAATCCTACCATCGTGCTGGTGATGAATAAATGCAGGGGAATTTGCAGTGCACCCGCGGTATAATTGATCGCGGCATGGGGAACCCCAGGGCAAATGCGCAGTGCGAAAAGCGAGGAAAAGGTGGTTTTTTCACGCATGCGCTTGACCAATCCGGCTTTTGTCTTGCGTTTATTTATACCGCTCTGGGCGAGTTTTTGCGAAATGCCGTATGCCAGGATGCTGCCGATAGTTCCACCTATGAAGACAATCGTGGTGGCAAAAAAAGGGTGGAATAGCACGCCGCACATGGCCATGAGCGGTGCTGCTGGTAATGCCAGTGCATACAGAGGAATCATAACAGCAATAGTGATAATGGGCAGCCACCGGTTGCCGTCGTCGCGCAATCTCTCGAGCATGGCCGGTATGTCAATCCATCCGTGATATTGCGCCAGTAATGCGCTTACTATGAGAGCGATGAGCGCCAGGGTTTTTAGCAAAAGGGCGACCGGGGGATTGGGGTGAAATCCATTTTTGCGCGCGGCTACGACTCGTATACCAGCTTGCCATGCCAGCCGAATGACGATTTGGCCAGTGGCAGCACCCACCGCAGCGTACAGGAGCGAACCACCCCATAAATATGCCGTATGCAAAAACATGAAGGAGCCTGCATTGCCGGATGGTGTAAACAGCGCCATGACATCGGCCAGCGGGCTTTCAGGGCCCAGCATGGCTTTGCCTAGAAGAATAGCCGAAGAAAAAACAGGTACGGCTGTGACGGGGTTTGTGATCCATACGGCTAGCACGGCAATGGGTAGGTTTACTTTTAAAAGTAGTGCACCGCATGCAGCCAACAGCATCTGAAACGGAATCGTGGGCGTAAATGCAATGAATAGACCAAGAGAAAGACCACCCGCCATACCTGCTTGATCGGTTCGCCACAAATGCCGATGAAAGAGGCGTTCACCAAACAGACTATGTAACCGCGAATCCCTCAGAGATCTTTTGAATGATCTTTTGTGATTATTCCAGCGTTTGAAAAACATGTGCAAGGGGCTCCAAAGTGATCAAGACAAAAATCCGTGGGCTATCTTTGAGCACAGTTCTTCGGAATGGTCATATGCGTCAACACATCAGGCCTCTGCTGTGTTTGCGTGGCCGCGCCCGACGCTTTTCGTCTCAGACTAGAACCCAAAGCGAATACCGACTTCAATACCAAAATCGGTCTGGGACCCCGTGAAGGAGCCGTCACCCTTGTTCTGTTTATAATCGAAAATTTCATCTTCAGCCCAGTTGAAAACGCCAGCAACGGAAAGAGCTGTGTTTTGATTGAACGCAAATTTCAGTCCGCCCAAAAGCGCAGCATGTGTTGAGGTTGGATTTCCTCTGCCGGATGAATCGATAAAACCATAGCGGAGTCCCCCGAATGGTTGAACGGTTGCATAAGGTGCCAGGTTATATTCTGCAAACAATCCCAACCCCAGCATTTGCTTCATGCGCACAGGATACAGTCTGTCGGAGTTGCGTACGGAGCCATATAAACCAACAGACAGTTTTTCCAGGGGGAAATATCCGATCCCACCCACAAAGGAAAGCGTATCGTGGTCATTATTGGAGGGGTCTGCCTGGATATTCAAAAACAAGTGGTAGCGCTGCTGAGAGAGAAACTCAACGAGCGGGTTGTCTGTGTAGGGAGCAAGGGCCGCAGGGGTAGCCAATGCCGGGTGGGCCAACAGAGCAAAAAATCCGAGAATCAAACTACATTGCAGAAACTTCATGGGTTTAACTCCTATCAATCATGAGGTAGCTTACTAAGCGTGCGAAACCGGAATGGCTCGTCTACACTGCAATACAGCATATACGGATAACAAATTGTGTCCAATCAAAATCAACCGAGATGTGTTGGATCGCACAAATTTGTGCGGTTGCGGGCTGTGCGGCCACAACGATCACATACGGCCGCCGGTTCATTCACGAGTTGCCGGTAGGCATTTGGGTGTTTGAGGTGATAACCTTCGTACTGTAAAAAACATAATCTTTCTACTTCGGGGTTCCGCTCTTCTGTGAAAGTGTGATTTGCGATGGGCAATACTGTGGCCATAATCATTCTCCTGTTTTGATAACATGAAGAAATCGCAGGGTGCGCGTATGCCTTACACTTCATCTTCAGGTAGCGTCAGTGGCGGGCAAGTACAAACCAGGTTTCTGTCTCCATAAGCGTTGTCGACGCGCCCGACAGGTGGCCAGTATTTATCGATGCGGAAAGCGCCTGGCGGGAAACAGCCTTGCTCGCGCGGATACGGACGTTGCCAGTCGGCCACGAGATCCTCGACGGTATGCGGGGCGTGTTTGAGCGGGCTGTCCGCAGCGACGATACGCTTTTCTTCTATATCACGTATTTCGTCGCGAATGGCCAACATGGCATCAATGAACCGGTCGAGCTCTGCCTTTGTTTCGCTTTCGGTAGGTTCAACCATGAGTGTTCCGGCTACCGGCCAGCTCATGGTGGGTGCATGGAAGCCGTTATCGATGAGCCGCTTGGCGATATCGTCTACGGTAACGTCGTGCTCCGCAAAATGTCTTGTATCAAGAATGCACTCGTGGGCAATGCGTCCATTTCGGCCAGAGAATAAAATCGGGTAGGCTTGGCGCAGTCGGGCGGCGATATAATTGGCGTTGAGTATAGCCACCCGCGTGGCTTGGGTAATGCCGGGGCCGCCCATCATCAGGCAATAGGCCCAAGATATCAGCAGAATAGATGTTGATCCGTACGGGGTCGCACTGACGGGGCCCTCGGAACCGCCCGTTTCCGGATGCCCTGGCAAGAAAGGCGCAAGGTGCGCCTTTACGCCGATCGGTCCCATGCCGGGACCGCCGCCGCCATGTGGAATAGCAAAGGTCTTGTGGAGATTCAGGTGAGAGACATCGGCCCCAATTTCCCCTGGCTTGGCTAATCCGACAAGGGCGTTTAGATTGGCGCCATCCAGATATACCTGTCCCCCGTATTGGTGGGTGATGGCGCATATCTCATGCACCGTTTCTTCGAAAACACCATGCGTGGAAGGATATGTGATCATACAAGCTGCCAGACTCTTGCCAGCTGCTTCGGCTTTGGCTCGGAAGTCCTCGACATCGATGTCACCATTGTCGGCAGTCTTGACGGCTACGACTTGCATGCCACACATCTGGGCTGAGGCCGGATTGGTGCCGTGCGCCGAAACGGGGATCAGGCAAATATTGCGATCCGCATCTCCATTTGCCTTATGATAGGCGCGGATGGTCAATAAGCCGGCATATTCGCCTTGGGCCCCCGAGTTGGGTTGCATGCTGATGGCGTCATATCCGGTAATCACACAAAGTCGTTTCCCTAAATCATCCAGCAAGGCGGCATAACCTTGCGCTTGATCAGCAGGGACAAACGGGTGCAGGCTGGAAAATGCGGGCCATGACAGGGGTAGCATTTCGGCAGCGGCATTGAGTTTCATCGTGCAGGAGCCGAGCGGGATCATGGCGCGGTCTAGAGCCAGATCACGGTCGGAGAGTCGCCGCATATAACGCATCATTTCAGACTCAGCGCGATTCATATGAAAAATGGGATGCGTCAAATATTCGGTTGTACGCTGCAATGCGGTTGAAAATGCAACTTCCTCGGCTGGCGGTGGCAAGGTGTCGATGCCAAATGCGCGCAAAATTCGTATAAGGACGTCTTCGTCGGTTGTTTCGTCGAGGCTGATACCAACGCGATCATTTCCGATTTTACGTAAGTTTAGGCCTTCGTGTCTGGCTGCAGCTAGAATGCCAGCCTGGCCAACACCCACAGTGACCGTGAACGTGTCAAAGAATGCTTCTGGCTGAATGATGGCTCCTGCTGCGCGGAGTGCATGTACGAGCCTGACGGTGTGAAAATGTACTTTCTCAGCAATGGCGCGTAAGCCGACAGGGCCATGGAACACAGCATAGAAAGATGCCATGACGGCCAGTAGGGCCTGTGCTGTACAAACATTCGATGTGGCTTTTTCACGGCGAATATGCTGTTCGCGGGTCTGCAACGAAAGCCGGTATGCACGATTGCCGCGGGCGTCAATCGAGACACCGACCACGCGCCCGGGGATAGCGCGTTTGAACGCTTCCTTGCAGGCTAGGAACGCGGCATGCGGTCCGCCGTACCCAAGCGGAACCCCAAAGCGCTGACTCGACCCGACGGCTATATCACAATCCATAGCCCCAGGTTCTTTCAGTATGGTCAATGCGAGTAAATCGGTTGCCATTATGGCAATGGCTTTTGATGCGTGCAGCGTTTTAATCATATCGGAAAAATCTCTAACATGACCAAATGTTCCGGGATATTGGAAAATTGCACCGAACACCTCATCGGCGGGCACCGTATCTGGTGCCCCCACACGGATGGTGATACCTAGAGGGACTGCTCTTGTTTGCATAACGGCAATATTTTGCGGATGACAATTTTCATCCACAAAGAACGTGCGACTTTTAGATTTGGTCGTTCGTAAAGCGACGGCCATGGCTTCCGCGCATGCCGTGGCTTCGTCTAGTAGCGAAGCATTCGAAACAGGCAGACCAGTCAAATCGCATACCATGGTCTGGTAATTCAAAAGTGCTTCGAGTCGTCCCTGTGAAATTTCCGGCTGATAAGGCGTGTAAGCGGTATACCAGGCAGGATTTTCGAATATATTGCGGCGAATCGCGGGCGGTGTGACGGTGTTATAGAAGCCCTGCCCGATGAGAGAGGTCATCGTCTTATTCTGATTGGCAATATCGCGCATTTTTTCCAGCAGCTCATGTTCCGTCAGCGGCTCCCATGACAAGGGCGTCTTCTGTTGAATCGAGCTGGGTACGGTTTCATGGATGAGGGCATCCAGAGAGTCTGCGCCAATAACGTCTAGCATTTGCTGTATTTCTGTAGGCGTTGGACCAATATGGCGGCGGTTGGCAAAATCGTATGGATTGTAGGTTGTGCGTTGGTAGGACATAGGAATTAGGGGGTAGGGGTTGGGTTAACGTTTGTAGTTATGTGGGTAAAAGGGCAGGGTTGAGACTTCGGCACCAATACGCTTGCCGCGGACCTCTCCCCAGATCCTTGTGCCGGGGGTGGCAAGAGAGGTTGGTACGTATCCCATCGCAATCGAGCGTTCACATGAAGGGCCAAAGCACCCTGAAGTAATCTTGCCTATTGGGGCGGTGTCTTCCGCATTTGCAAAAAGCAGGGTGCCTTCGCGCATGGCGCCACGACCGTCGGGCAGAATACCGCAGCGTGTATTGGCCGTGCCGGATTCCAGCTCTTGGAGAATACGTTCCGCACCCGGAAATCCACCCGCGCGTGCACCGCCTGTACGGCGTATCTTTTGTATGGCCCAAGAAAGGTTGGCTTCCACAGCAGAGGTTTGTTCGTCGATATCGTGCCCATACAGGCAGAGCCCTGCTTCCAACCGTAGCGAGTCGCGGGCGCCGAGGCCGATCCAGGAAACGGCATCCTGCTCTAACAATTGGCTACAAAGCGTTGATGCTTCAGCGGCCGGAGCAGAAATTTCAAAGCCGTCTTCCCCCGTGTAGCCCGAGCGGGAGATCCAGAGTTCTACGCCTTGCCAATTCATGCTACAGGCGTCCATGAAACGCATATCTTCGATGCCCGGCAGGTAATTTTTTAGCGCAGATTCCGCCTCGGGCCCTTGTAGTGCGAGCAAGGCGCGATCTTCCAGATACTCGATGCTGCCATGCAGGTTTTGCTGCAGCCACGCCAAATCCGCTTGTTTTCGCGCCGCATTTACGACCAGCAACAATCCTGCCTCACCTTGGTTGGTAACCATGATGTCGTCGAGAATGCCGCCTTGCGCATTGGTAAAGAATGTGTAGCGCTGTCGCCCGGGCTTCAGGCCCACGATATCTGCTGGTACGAGAGATTCCAGTTCTTGGGCAGCATGGGGGCCGCTTAGGCGGATTTGCCCCATGTGGCTGACATCAAAGAGTCCGGCCTGCGTTCGTGTGTGGCGATGCTCCCAGAGTAGACCGTTGGGATATTGTACCGGCATGCTATAGCCGGCAAAAGGTACCATTTTGGCACCAAAAGATACATGGTGTTGGTGCAGGCAGGTTATCGATAGCGAATTGTCAGGTGTTTGCATATCAGAATTCGGGTTGTTGTTGATGTCTATGCGAGAATGATATATCTATCTGAAACACGAACCCACAGATTACACGCAGAGAGAAACAGGATCAAGGTTTAGTATTTAAAACGGACAGTTTATTGGAGATTTTGTTTTACCGTTGAGGAGGGAATTGATCACAAAGCCATCTTACATCTCGCATGCAAGAACTCGCAAGTTCCCAGCTGTTTGTTTCTATAAAGGGGTTTGGCAAGAGGTGGTTTGGCTTGCGGTTTGATGTCGATTCTGGCATTGCCTATGGAATGATGACTGCTGAAAAACCTAGAACGAGCCTGGCGGACCGATTGGGGTTTCCGCTGCGGGAGCTGGTGGTGGCGCCGATGGTGGATCAGTCCGAACTGGCTTTTCGGATGCTGTGCCGCAAATATGGCGCAACGTTGTGCTATACGCCCATGTTGCATGCAAGGCTTTTTGCGGAAAGCGCGAAATACCGGCGCGCAAAATTTACAACGGCCCCCGGAGACCGGCCGCTTATGATCCAGTTCTGCGGAAACGATCCGGAGATTGTGCTAGCGGCGGCGCAGTATGTTGAAGGGCAGTGCGAGGCCGTAGACTTGAATCTGGGGTGCCCGCAGAATATTGCCAAGCGCGGGCGCTACGGGTCATTTCTGCTGGAGGAGGCTGATTTGATTTGTTCGATTGTTGCCCGTCTGGCGGCAAAGTTGCAAACACCTGTATCGTGCAAGATTCGCATTCTACCCTCGCGCGAAAGAACGCTGGATCTGGCCCGGCGTATCGAGGATGCCGGATGTAGTTTGTTGACGGTGCATGGCCGCACCAAGGAGCAGAATAAGGAACGGGTGGGGGCGTGTGATTGGGATATCATTCGCGCCATCAAAGACGCCGTGCAGATTCCCGTTATTGCGAATGGCGGTGTGGGGACGTTTGCAGAAGCACAGCGCTGCCGGGAAGCGACGGGGGCAGATGCCATCATGAGTGCCGAGGCAATACTGGAAAACCCTGCATTGGTGGCAGGTATGGACCCCGCACCATCGCCGATTCAAATGGCGCTGGATTATCTGGATATGGTTGCGCGCTACCCTGACACAAAAAAGGTGATTCAGGCGCACCTGTTCAAACTATTGCATGGCCCATTGTGTGTGCATCCGGAGTTCCGGCAGCTGATTAGCCGTCCGCATCGCGTTCGAGATGTAGAGGCTTATCTGGATGCCATGCGGCAACATGTAGACGCTTTGGATGCCTTGCAGCTTGGGGGTGAGGATGCGCGCTGCCGTCCGCACCAAAATATCGGCACCTATTACCCTTGGTATGGTAGACATCGGGTTTCTAATGCGGTATAGATAAGATTGTTCTTGGATCGTGGTTTTTTGTGGGAATGACAGGAGTGGGCGTATGAATTCATTTGAAAAAGTATCGGGAGAATCGGTTGCAGCGGCTTATGCATTGGCAAAAGAGCGTTATGCTGCGATGGGAGTAGACACAGATGCCGCGATAGAGCGCGCCTTGGCGCTGCCGGTTTCCTTGCATTGCTGGCAGGGTGATGATGTGCAGGGGTTCGAGGTGCAGGAAAGTACATCCGGCGGCGGCATTATGGCTACGGGGAACTTTCCCGGTCGCGCCCGCAACGGAGATGAGCTCAGGCAGGATTTGGACACAGCGCTAAAGCTTTTGCCCGGTGCTCACAGGTTGAACCTGCATGCATTTTATGCGGAAACGGATGGCAAGCGCGTGGATCGTGACGCGCTCGAGCCTGCACATTTCTCGCGCTGGATGGACTGGAGCAAGAGCCAATCTGTCGCTCTCGACTTCAACCCTACCTTTTTTGCGCACCCCAAGGCTGATGATGGGTTTACCTTGTCAAATGCAGATGACGCGGTGCGGTCTTTCTGGGTGCAGCACGGGATTGCCTGTCGGAAGATTGCCATGGCCATGGCGCAGAACCAGAATGGCCCTTGCGTAATCAACCACTGGATTCCGGATGGAGCCAAAGACATGCCTGCGGATCGTTGGAGCCCCCGCCAGCGCCTGGTGGACGCACTGGATTGCATGTTGGCCGACAACGATGCGATTGATCCGGCCCTGTGTGTGGATGCGGTTGAAAGTAAGTTGTTCGGAATTGGCAGTGAAGCGTATGTTGTGGGATCTGCTGAGTTTTATCAGGCATATGCCTTGCAGAAAGGAATCTTATACTGCTTGGATATGGGGCATTTCCATCCTACCGAAACCATTCACGACAAGCTATCTTCCTTGATGCAGTTTCACAAGCGGGTACTGATGCATGTGAGCCGGCCCATTCGCTGGGACAGCGATCATGTTGTTATTCTCAACGATGATCTAGAGGCCGTCTTCCAGGAATTGGTGCGAGGCTGCGCTTTGGATCGTGTATTTGTGGCCCTTGACTTTTTCGATGCTTCGATCAATCGAATCGGGGCATATGTGACGGGTACCCGTGCGGTGCGCAAGGCGCTGCTGTCGGCGTTGCTTGAACCGGTGGCCTGGTTGCAGGATCTCGAGCGGACGGGCTGCGGTGCCGAGAAACTGGCGCTGATGGAAGATTTGAAGGTGATGCCGTTCGGTGCCGTTTGGGATATGCTGTGCGAAAAGGCAGGTGTGCCAGCCGGAGCTGGCTGGATTGCTGATATGCAGAAGTATGCGGTAGATGTGCAGGCCAAGCGCGGGTAGGGAGAAACGCTGAAAAGCTAAAATGCTGAAATGGCTGTGGCTTTGTCCTTGGATGGAAGAACGTCCAATGTCGAAGGTCTTAAGTCTATAGTTTTGCATGGGGGACGTTATGGATGATGTGATGGAAATGCTG
>PXBF01000194.1 GCA_003567005.1 PVC group bacterium | reverse complement strand
TCGTTCTTCGAAAGGATTCTACCGTTGTGGAAGAGAAGTATGGCGAGCAAGCAGAGATTGCAAATGACAAGGGAATTGCAAGATGGCAGATACCTTCTGTTCGCTCGCCAAAACCGAAAGACCCTGTTCCGCTTCGGTTTTTCCTTCGACTTCGACTTGCTTGTACCCTTTTACTGAGGGGCTACGACGCCATGCGGGATCAGTACACCAGCAGCAATTATGTGAAGGCTGAATGAATATCCTGCTGTATGCGCCCATTTTAACTGGGCATCCTCAAGTGTATTGCCGGGTGATCGGTGACATTCTGGTTGAAGCTGGGCACAGCGTTTTGATTGCGGCCGCATCGGATGCCGAAACCGTCTGGCGTGATTGGACTGACTTTGCCCCTTTTGCTGATGTAAATGCGGTTTCGTTTGTTGATACAAGAACATTTTCTGCGATGCATGAGGCCCACCTGTCAGCAGAAGAGTTGATACACCTACAAAAAAGGTATCAAGTTGACAGTACCCTGTTTATTGAAGGCGACTGGTTCCGTGAGCAGTTTTTGCGGATTGATGCTGGAGACGCTCCACGATTGCATGGACGCAACGTTGCGATCTGTTCAAGGGTAAATCGATGGTACCCAAGAGAAGATGAACGAGGAGGCAAAACACTGCCTATTTTCGGTCCGACAGTTCGCCAGACGCTGGGGCGGTGCAAGCGGGCGGTTTTTAACTACAAGGACTCCGACCGTTATTTTTATGAAACGGTATTGTGTAGAAAAGGTGTTGTCAATGCGCTGGTTGTGAAGGATGAGCGGATAACGGAAAAATATGGGCCGCCGATATACTGGATGCCGGAGATATATCGGGTCTTTGATGATGTGTGTAAAAACGAAAAGAAAGAGGACTGGCAGCAATTGGCAGAGCCGATTCGAGAATATATACAAAAGGCTGGGGCAGAAAACGTGCTGCTCTATTTCGGAACAGGGACCAATTATAAAGGGTACGATTATTTCCTCAAATTGGCGGAACTTGATTCAAGCACGTTTGCGCTTCATGCCGGAGCACCGGAGCGTTATGAGCCGCGTGGAATGGCTTTTGATACTGCCATGCTTCGTGAAACATTACGGCAACAGGGGCGTTTGTTCGAAACAAATGCCTTTGTGGAAAGTCAGGACCTGGTAAAATTGTTATTTAATTCCATTGAACGGTTTGTTTCGACGCATCGATTGACCTTGTCCAGCGGCACTATGTTGCAGGCACTAGAGGCAGGCAAGCCTGTGCTGGCGCCTAGAACTGGACTGGTCGGGTGGCGCACGGAAAAATATCAACTCGGTGAAACGTATCGGTATTTAGATGAACAGGATCTGGCTCGTGCTTGGAAATTATTCAGACAAAAGCCGGCGAAGCTGTATGAAGACCAGATTCGAAAATATATGGAGCGGTTTTCGCGGGGGGCGGTACGGTTGTTTTTTCTCGAGCAGTTGTGTTCTTGATGCGTTGAGCGTCTTGGGGTGGTAAACGTGGATTTGAGAGCAGTAAACTTATTGGTTGGTAAACAGATATCTGCGTGGACGCATTATTTCCCGGAAAAGCGGCAGATAGAGGGGTTTTCGCCGGGCAGGCCAATATTCATTACCGGTAGTCATCGCAGTGGGACGACGTGGGTTGCCGCCATGTTGGCTTATCCTGGGGTGTGGTACCTTCATGAGCCATTCAACCCGAACAAAGGAAAGTGGGACGAACCATTTTCATATGTGCCAGTCAAGACGAGTCGTTCTGATGTAGATCGAATGCTTGATAGAATTCAAAAGGGGGGGGCGCGTTGGGCGCTGCGAGGGCCACACGCAAGCAGTCCGTTGATGCCGATGAGATGGGCACATGTTCGATACAAACAGCTTATGATTAAAGATCCGCATGCGTGCTTGATGGCCGATTACATTACAAGAAAATTACATACCCGGACAATTGCCTTGTTTCGACATCCGGTTGGCTTTGTTCGAAGTGTCATGCAATTAGGGTGGCCTTCTGTGCTATCCTTACAGGCGTTTCTGCGGTGCCCGGAGTTGCTGGACGAACAATTGTCCGGGCAGGTAGATCTTGTAAGAAAACACGCGTACGATGAAGGATTGGAGAGTTCGGCGGTTCTACATGCGTGTCTTTGTAAGGTGCTGTGGGTGGCTACCGAAATGAATCCAGAGATTATACCGGTGCGGTTTGAAGATTTGGCGATGGACCCCATTCATCAGTTCAAGCTTCTTGTTGATAAGTTAAATCTTTCTTATTCTGAAGAAGTTCAGAGATGGCACATAGACATGACGCAATCAAAAACACAAGAGCCTGCGAACCAGAACCCGCATGAAGTAAAACGAAACAGTTCTACGATGGCCTGGAAATGGCGCCGAGAAGTAAAGTCTTCCGATGTCGTCCGTATCCGTGAGATCTGGATGCGGTTTGATATTCCGCTTTATCGTCACGACACCGACTGGAGACACGGTGACTAAGTTCAAATTCATTCAAAAATTTCGCGTAATGCTTGGCGTAGTTCTTTTGGATCTACCGCGTAGTATACGGAATATGCATCGCAGGGCATGGTGGCGATTCTCAAACCGGCATGACGATCTTTGCTTTAATCCGGATGGTCCCGGTGTATATGTAGATGCGCCTTGGAGTAGTGATCTTCACGCTTGCCGGATATTGCCTTGGCTGGGGCGGCATATGGCAAAAATCGCCTTGCAGGAGTGGCCTGTATCTTTTCAATCACCGGGTTGTATATCCCATACGCCGAAAGTTTCGTTCGTAATCCCGCATCGAGGTCGTGAAAGATTGCCGTTACTTCGGGCAACCATATTATCTATTCTTGCCCAGGTTGATGTGCCGGTTGAGTGTATCGTGGTAGAGCAGGATCATCATCAGCAATTACGAGAACGTGATTTGCCACGGGGCACACGGTTGCTGCATCGTTTGCACCCGACGGATCCGGCGGCTTGGCACTTTTCCTGGGCTTTCAATGAAGGTACTCGTGCAGCACGTGCAGACATCCTTGTTTTTCATGATGGGGATATTCTCGTTCCGGCAGGTTATGCGCGTGAGATTGTCCGATGGCTCGATCAGGGATGGGACGCCGTATATCTTCAGCGCATTCTTTTTTGTATGAATTCTACTGACACACAGTCCTTGTGTACTTCCGGCGTTCTGTCAGCGCGGTGGACACCGGAAAGGGTTCGGCAGAACTGGAAAGGGGGGACACGGGCGGTGCGCCGGTCTTGTTTTGAAGCCGTGGGCGGTTTCGATGAATCCTTTACCGACTGGGGAGGGGAAGATGTGGAATTGTTTGATCGGCTATTGGCATTCCGAGTCTACCGTTACGGCTACCTTCCCTTTGTACATGTTTGGCATCCGCCGCAAGCTGCCAAAAATGATGCCCGCCGCCAAGAGAACCTCTCTCGTCTCAACAATTGCTTGCTAATACCACGCGAGAAACGTATTGCCATGCTAACTGGTGCCGTGCAAAGCGAGTTTCTGCAATGATGCAATCTACAAATAACAGACTTGTTTCTACGATCATCCCCGTGCGCAATCGTCCGGATTTGTTACGGGAGGCGGTTGCGAGTGTCTTCGCACAGACGCATCGGCCGATTGAAATCTTGATTGTTGATGATGGATCGA
>PXBF01000022.1 GCA_003567005.1 PVC group bacterium | reverse complement strand
GTTCGCGGCGCAGTGTGGCGGGCGACAGTGTGTAGAAACACATGGAGGTCGCCACGCAAGTCGCGGGCCCGATATGACGTGCGATTCGCGCTCGCAGTAGATGGCTTGTGAGATATGCGGGCTAGGGAACGCGTTCTCGCCATAGCACAAATTGGTCAATGGTTGTATCCCATACGAATTCGATCTTCATTGCCACATTCCCGGCATCATCGACCCCGATAGCCTTCCCTCGAAAAGCCGTTGAACCGACTCCCATAGGACCAAGTTCCCAAGTCCCCGGTGTCACGCCGGAAATACGCTCCTTAAAATCCTCACGCCCCACAAAACCTTGCTCCGCCCTGGCGGTAATAATTTGATCCGCAAACACTGCTGCATTCTCAACAATCCCCGGATCATCCGACCCCATGAAATATGCAACCAACACCGCATGCGTCGCACTATTGACGTTGACTGCTTTACCTTTGCCATAAACGGTTAGATGGGGGCTCAGCTTGGCATAGAAAGCAGCGTCAATACCATCCACCATACGTAAATCTTCTACGGTTTGAAAAAAAGTACGATCATATCGTTCAGCATCACTGCCCGAAGAATCGTTATCATCTTGAGTGGGAATGACGCGAAAAATCGCATTTGCAACCTGCAGCCCGGTTTCTCCACCAAAATACACAAATAGATTACGTAGCAAGTCTGGATCATCACGGTTCAAATGTAAGCGCCCCTCTTCACCTATGACACCCGCATATCTGCGGTCTTCACCCGGCATAGCAAAAGATACCGTGCCAGCATCACCGCGATGACGTTGCCACTCTCGCGGCAAGACAAAAAGAGATGCATCTCGGTTCCAAGCATCTACAGAAACACCGTCCCAGCTTTCATTTTCATCAGCGTTGTGCAATTGCTCTCGAAGAACTGCTGCTACCCAGGCAGCAGAACTCTTTGCATCCATTCGTGCTGTTGCCCGAGACTGTAAACGCTCTGCTGCTTGTAACACTGTCCATACGTGCCCCGCCGCAGCCACCGTTAATGCGGCTAAAACGAACAATACCCAGAGAGCTACAATCAGAACACTTCCCTTGTTCCCACGTAACATCATTCCTCTTCTTCACCTACTGTACTGGTCAAGACCATCGTTCTTTCGATCAAATTTTCTTCTCCCAAATATACACCTTGTACGGTCATGCGTACTGCAAGCGGAATATTTGTCTCCGTTCCCCAGTCTAACAGCCAGGTATCACCATCTTCAGGGCTAGCAAAAGAAAACGAAACGTCCAGATCATTTCGTACCAGCGAAATACCGGAATGCTCCATTCCTCCAGTATTATGATCTCGTACGCTGTAGGTCAACCCTCCCGACACGGGCGCCAGCACATGTATTTCCTGCCACTCCTCCCCGTATAACGGTTCTCTTACAAAACGTAATTCGCGTGCATGAAACCGATAGGGTGCGGCAGGTATAAGATACCCGAGATCCTGCTCAAGCATTTCTCCTGCAAAATAAACCTCCGCTTCACGATTGCCAAAGTCACGTATTCTTGCGTAAACGCGGAAACCGCCCTCAAAGGACATCAACACAACCGCTATGATCCCCACCAGTATCGAAAGTGAAATAAGCAATTCCAATAACGTAAATCCAAACATGCGAGATGAGTGTTTCACGGCTGCTCCTCATCTTCCTCCGGTGAAAGAAATAGTAACATTTCATATCTTCCCGCACCTGCCACATTATGATCCACTTGGTAGGTAATATGGTACAAACCAGCATGCCCCTGAAATCGATCATGCACCGTAATGCGCTCGCCTGCGCTGGGAGACTCACCCCTTGCTGCCTCATATCGTAAACGTGCAAACTGTTCCTGCGCATCCATAACAACGGAAGTACGTTGCGTTGTATAATTCCATATATGCAGCACACTTTGCAGTACCTGCAAAACAAGAACAAGCCCGGTCGAAAGAACCACAACCGTTATGAGAATTTCCAAAAGCGTAAAGCCCTTGCATTGTGGAGAGGGCACCTTATGCATATGCATCATCGGAGAATGATTGGAATTGGTTGTACGCATACCCTCCTGCTTACCGTATCTCTACAGTGCTCCTACTGAACGCTTGTAGATGCTCTTTTCAAGAAACTGAAGATTGAAGTGTATGCTTACCGATCCTCTGCTACAAGCTGCACGATGGTTACATAACCTTCTTTGTCAAGCTGATCTCGAACGATTACGGTATTGGCGCCACCGAGAGCCGAACGTCGGTATACAGCCGTAACTCCGCTGTGGGCCACAATCTGTCCCAAACGCGGGTCACGAACGTCCCACTCCAGAGGTAAGGAAAGACTACTGTCTGTGATGCCGCCCACCACAGAAAGAACCACGGATAAATCATTCGGTTCCAGGGTTACAGAAGACGGATCCACTTGTAGCTCACCAACCCCGTTAGCTTCCTCGCATCCAGTTTGTGTGAATATCACGACACACAGTAAAAACAACAATAAACGCAAAGAAAAAGGGTGGTAATGCATTCGCATAATCTTAAGCCTTTTTACAAACATGATTTTGATGTTTGCACGTATTCCGTATCGCTGTCAACGCAATCTAAAAAGATACTGACAACCTAACCCGCTGAGAATTTATATCCAACACCATGAACCGTTTGAATATGCTGCGGATGGTGAGGATCTGACTCAATCTTTTTTCTCAGATTTGCCACAAAGCTGTCAAGCGATCTTTGTGTCCCATAATACTCCATACCCCATACATCATTCATCACAACATCACGAGAAAGAGCTTTTCCTTCGTTCTCAATAAAATAAACGAGCAAATCAAACTCTGTTCTTGTTAAATCAACGGGTACACCACCACATTTCATGGTGCGCGAATCGAGATCAATTTCAACGTTAGAAAACGCATATTGTCGTCCTGCTTGCTCTTGCAAACGCCCCCTGCGTAAAACGGCTTTCAAACGTGCTAATAGCTCATCCATGCTAAATGGCTTCGTTACATAATCATCAGCACCAACTTCAAAACCGTGTAATTTATCAAACTCTTCCGAACGCGCGGTAAGCATAATAACCGGCATCATCAACTGCTTCGAACGCAATTGCCGGCATACTTCAAAACCACTCATCCCAGGCAACATAACATCCAAAATGACAGCTGCAGGCTTATGTTTTTCAGCCAACTCCAATGCTTCGTTACCCGTCTTACAGGTTAAAGCCTCATAACCCGCATGTATCACGTTCTCCTCGAGGGCAAATAGAATCGACTCCTCATCTTCCACGATCAATACAAGCGATATACTCTTTTCCATCACGGCTCCTCTCCGTTATGCATGGCGCGCATTCTCATAAAGTACGATCCCTTCATGTATCTAAGATACCCTAGTCGTTTACACGTTGCATGTCTATGCGTCAACGTTCTCAGATAGCCACAATGACACACATCAGTTCGGTAACGCCCGTATCAAGCATTTCCAGGACGAAAGCCGCAATGGATAAGGTCTAAAACACACAACAAACCGTGCGCCCCCTAATGAACTACGGCCAACTTCCACCTTGCCACCATGACCGCGCACAATATCTCGAACCAACGCAAGTCCAAGCCCAATTCCTCCCGCCTGCTTCACATGGCCAGACCGGCCGCGATAAAAACGGCCAAATATCCTGCGTTGCTCGCCCGGAGCAATCCCGGGCCCAGCATCTTCGACGCTTATACGAATACAACGCCTCCATATGCAATTTGAAGTAACCTGCACATGCAAACGTATAGACACAACAGGATCAGGTATTTCAAGAGCAGGACGACCATATTTCCATGCATTTTCCAATAGATTGAGTAATACCTGCTCCAGCGCCATGGGATCTCCATACATATCCGGAACCTGCTCATCGGGCATGTCCAGCGTCATGTTAATTCGTCCGCGATGGCGCCCGCAAAACGCTTGTGTCACATGCTCACAAAGAGATACGAGATCAATCGGCCTTTTTTGGTAATACCCTCCTTGTTCCTGACGAAAAAACAACAATACCCGCTCGATTAACGTCTGCAGACGATCACACTCATCCACAATCGAATCAAGAAACTGCTGCCTGCGTTCTGGAGCCGAAACCCGTCCATGTTGTAAACTCTCTGCTAAAGCACGCATTGCCGTGATCGGAGTTCTTATGTCATGCGACAAACCTGCAATAAATACACTGCGAATACGCGTTGCTTCTGCTTGCTTGCGAGCCATCAAAATAACGATTACGGCACTAGATAAAAGCACAATGGCTAGCAGTAATATGCTCCAACGCACCAAACGCGCCTGCAAAGCCCGGGCAGCATACATGTCACTTGCATTCAGAGCGATAGCCCCAATTTCTATGTGGGTAAATGGTGCGCGCAAATGGCCAGACAACAAAACATCCGTTCGCTGGCGATCACGCAAAAATGTAAGGTAGGAGGGAAATCGGTCGTTCCGCAAGTCCAGCGAATCGATAAATGCAACATCTTGTTCTTCTATGGCGGGGACATTCGGCTGCATCGGACTTACACGCAACAGACGGTACTCTATGTGAGCTGTAGAATGAGAATCCAACACCCTCTCGAGAAGCATGATAAATCGATCTTGTAAGATCTCAAAGCCAGCAAATAAACGTGTACCATCGTACACTTCATGAAACACAAAAATCTGATCTCCTACGGCAAAAAAAAGAGATTGGCTCTCTGGACGCAAGCGCATGGCCAACTCATGTGCTAACAGTACATACGAATCAGCAAAATCCTCAGATTCAGGAATGGCATTCTCGGGATAAATGAATCCCCAAGGATCCGAAAAGAGGTATACAGCATCAAAAACGGTTTCCTCATTCCGTATGGTCGCAAGCGCAATGTCGAATGCCCTTTTGTCATTAGCATCCAGAATGGTCTCTTTCACCAAACCGGCGATTTGCGCCTGTGATTCGTGAATCGCATCAAGAACCTCTGCCCCGATTTGTTCCAATGTTTGTTCCGCTTCTGCCTCAAGTCTTTGGTCAAGAAGTACTTCCCGAGATTGTATGGAGAGCCCAGCCAATAAGCTTAGCAAGGCAGTTGGCAATACAATCAGCACAAGAACTGTAAGCAATAATTTCATGTGACCTACTCGCAAACAAAGCGTCGTTTAACGGAAAACTTTGGTTTTCCTGTACTACTAGCATGAGCCAAACATACAGGGCACGATATACATCCGCTTGGAACAACTAGCATGCCCCCCCCAGCATACTGCTTGGGCGAGGCAAATGCCCACTCCTAATGGCAATACATGAATATACGTTTACCGTCGCGAAGCCTCAATTTCGATTCGTGTTTGCTCGATTACTTCGGCAACACGTTCAACCCGTAAAAGTCGATGGTCACGCTTCTCCAATTCAATATGCAAAGTTGCAATTTCATCCTCGCGCAACAATAGTTGCGACTTGACCCATTCTTGCTCTCGCATTGCGGTCGTCAATTTCTCTTCTAGCGCCCGCACCTCAGGAACAAGTCGGTCTACCAGGACCTCATATTCGTTCTTCCGCTCTGTTACATGAGCCAATGTTTCTAAGGTTTCTTGCTTCTGCTGCAGCCGACCTTCCTTGCTATGAAGGTTGGTTTCAAGTTCGGTAATCGTAGCTAATGCATCCGCAAGCTCAGTTTCGACATCAGCCTGCATCTCTTCCAGCATCACGATAGCATCCTCTCTCACAGAATACGCCTCTTCCATAGCACGTAATTGCTCTCTTAAGATCGCCATATCTTCTACCTGTGAACGTACTTCTTCTCTTGTCTCGATTAGTTCTTCCTGTTTGGCATTGTGCTTCTCATGTAAAATGGCAATCTGTCCGTCACGCTCGGCAAGATACGCTTCATGGCTATTCAAATTCTCCTCTAATGCCTCCAATGATTCCTGAAGCAAAGTGTTTTCAAAAACGAGTATGTCTTTCGCATCACGAACATCACCCAGCTCTGCCATAAGTTCATCCAGCTTCACGCGTTTTGCGGCACCCTCTTCACGCATCATCTCTAATGCTTCCAGTTTCTTCGCATCTTCAGTACGTTCTTTGGCCAGCGCGGTCTCTAGTTCCGCTCGCATACTTTCAGACTCAGTCAACGCAGTTACCAACACTTCTTTCTCGTCTAAAGCCGATTGCAATTGTTCGTCAAACATTTCGCGTTCTGATGCTAATACACCCTCAAGTGATATACGCGTGCTTTCCGATGAATCCAGAGAAGATTGCAGGCGATCGAGCCTTTCGCGCATCTCCAGAACATCTGACTCGAGATGACCCAATGGGTCTTGTTCATTGCCTCTCTCTGCCTGCATCACCAATGCGTCCCGTTCTGCAGACACATCACCTAACGCAGCGTTTAAGGCAACTAAGCGCAACTCCAGTTGCTCCAGCCTCTCACGCAAAGCTACATCATCTTGAGAAATGGGCCCCGCAGAGGTCAGTGGCAACATGGCATCTCTTGTAAGATTGCTATCGTAGTTTTCACGAAGCCAATCGCGTTCCGAAATCGCCCTCTCTAATGCTTCCGATAATTCTTTGTTTTCCTTTTCCAGAGCCTCTACATCTGCCTCTGTCACATGATCCGCAAGCTGAATAATGATGGCATCACGATCGGCCAAAAGCTGCTCCAGTTGCGCAATGCGTGCATCAGCCTCGTCCAAAGCGACGTCTTCCTCTTCTGGCACAACAACCTGAAGGTCAAGGGAATCATCAGCCGTGGACATATCACTCTCTTCATTGTATAGCTGCAAAAGCTCTGCGACTTCGGCTGGAACGTGCGGCATGTCGCTTGCAGCAACTATGCGCGAACATAAACTTAAAACCAGCAATACGAGAAACGTGACACCGATGTTTGCTTTCTTCATAACCATTCTCAAAAAGATAATGATATAGCTACAGTAAAAATAGCTGCATGTACGATATATGGTTCATCCTTCGCTTACGATCCTAGCAAAACATATACGCTATAAGCGATCAGGTTTTTTGTGGCTTTTTGGCGGCAAAGTGCGTTGCGTGGCCCATAATCCCCTCAGCCGCCTCCATGACGGTCTCGCTTAGCGTTGGATGGGCATGAATCGTTTGCGCCAAGTCCTCTGCAACTGCACCCATTTCAATTGCGAGGGTCCCCTCTGCAATCATTTCTCCCGCGCCAGGTCCCGTGATACCAACTCCTAAAATACGACCTGTCTCTGGATCAGCAAGTAATTTTGTCAGTCCATCACTCCGACCCAATGTAGTGGAACGACCAGATGCCGCCCAAGGAAACTTTGAGACTTGAACCGGTTGACCTGCTTTCCTTGCTTCCGCCTCCGTTAATCCCGTCCAAGCAATTTCAGGATCGGTGAACACCACCGCCGGGATAGCCGCTGGATCATAGATACTACGACGCCCCGATATTGCTTCCACGGCAATTTTTCCTTCATAGGTCGCTTTGTGTGCCAACATGGGCTGGCCCGCAATATCCCCAATCGCAAAAATACCCGACTCATCCGTCTGACGCTGTGCGTTGGTTTTGACAAATCCTTGCTCATCAACTGCAATCCGCGTATTTTCCAAGCCCAAATCAGATGTATTCGGTTTACGCCCCACAGAAATCAATACACGATCATATGTTTCCGTAAAGGATTTCCCGCTCTTGTCTTGCATGGTAACCGTAACTGAATCTTCCTTTGCCTCGATGGCTTCGACACGCGTCTCGACCATGATTGATTCGAATTGGTGTTTGAGCCGTTTCAGTAAAGGCTTCACTAAGTCGGCATCCGCTCCGGTCATCAAGGATGGCAACATTTCCACAACCGATACTTTTGCCCCAAAGGAAGCATACGCCTGACCGAGTTCCAAACCAATGTATCCACCACCAATAACCAACATGCGTTTGGGAACATCCGCTAATTCCAAAGCACCCGTCGAATCCAGCACACGAGGCGAATCAGGGGCAATCGGAATCTGGGCAGGACGTGAGCCCGTAGCCAACAACGCCGTCTTGAACGATATCGTTTGCTTGCTACCATCTCCTTTTTCTACTTCGATAGTAGAACCATTTACAAATCGCGCGCGCCCTTGAACATAACGAACGTTTCTTGATTTTGCTAACTGCCCAAGTCCACCAGTCAGTTTCTGGACAACGGACTCTTTCCAATCCCGCAACTTATCCACATCCAAAGAAGATGCACCAAATGTGATGCCCATTTCTTCCGCGTGCTTGGCTTCGCCCAAAACGGCAGCAGCATGTAGCAATGCCTTGGAGGGTATACAACCCCGATACAAACAAACCCCACCAGGATTCTTTTCCATATCCACCAGTGTCACATCCATACCAAGATCTGCAGCATAAAATGCAGCCGGATATCCACCAGGACCTCCACCAATTACAACCAATTCTCTAACAGTATTGTCCGCCATACATCACACCTGTAACTTCATGTTTATATCAAACCACGTCAGTAGGGATAGCCCAGTCCCTTGGGGCTACCCCGGGAATGCTCCAGGGGACTCGGGCACCCCTATTGTACTGCTACACCCACGTTTCACCGCCACATCATCTGGGGGCACCCAAGTACCTCTCCTACCCATCCAACGCCAAAACCAATGGCTCCTGAATCGCATCTCGAATCCAGCCCAGGAAAATGGCGCCATCGGCACCATCAATCACACGATGATCAAAAGAGAGGGATAACGGTAACATCGTGCGGGCCACAACCTCACCATCAATCACACGAGCTTCCTCGGCAGCTCGCCCAACCCCTAAAATGGCCACTTCAGGGTAATTCACAATCGGCGTGAAATACTCCCCGCAAATACGTCCTAGATTGGTCACCGTAAAGGTACTACCCTCAATCTCCTCCAGTGTGATTTTCCCTTCCCGACACTTGGCCGCTAACTCTTGAATTTCCTTTGCCAGATGCAACATGTTTTTCTTATCGGCATCCCGCACCGCAGGCACCATGAGACCACGGGGTGTATTCACAGCGATACCAAGATTAATAAACGATTTATAAATAATCTCACGTGACGCAATATCTGCAGAGGAATTAAAAATCGGAAAGCGTCGCAAGGCATGGGCAACAATTTTGCATACCATCACGGCCATTGTCAGCTTGCCACCTTCTTTTTCTGCCAGTGGTGCATATTTCTTGCGCAGTACCTCCAACTCGGAAATATCAGCTTTATCATAAATCGTAACGTGCGGCACTTGAGACCAACTCAGCGTCATATGCTCAGCCGTTTTGGTCCGGATCACACTCATTTTTTTACGCTCTACTTCTCCCCAACGCGTAAAATCAGGTAGTTCAGGAACATGTGCAATGCCAGGAACCGGCCCAGCAGAGCGCTCCGCATTTAGCTTGCGAGAATACGCTTTGACATCGTCCTTGGATACGCGACCATGCGGACCGGTACCAGAAACTTCTGACAAATCGACACCAATCTCGCGCGCAAAGCGCCTTACAGCAGGTGCCGCCGGCACCTTCTTGCCGCTCGAAGCTGGGGCTTTTACCACCGAAGAATCAGGCTTTTCGGAAACGGGGGGCGCATCCTTCGGTGGAGCAGCAGGCTTAGAAGACGATTGTTCAGCCGCCTCTTCCTGTTTCTCTGCAGAGGGCGCCGGTGCCTCCTTTTGTGACGTAGCGCTCTCTTCTGTTTCTGCCTCTGCCGTCTCGGAAGATTCATCCCCGTCATCTCCTCCAGATGATTCAGCGAGACTGAAGATCAGCTGCCCCGTTTCGATGGCATCCCCTGCATTCACATGTACGGCTGCTACAGTACCGGCAACTGTCGATGGAACTTCTATCGTAGCCTTGTCAGTCTCCAACTCTAGTACCGGCTGATCAACTTCAACCGTCCCACCAGCACTTACCATCACTTGAACAACTTGTATGGAATCGATATTTTCGCCCAATTCCGGCAGTTTGAATTCTTGTGCCATCAGTGTATTCCTTTTTGCTATCGATCTAACAGATCGCTACTATTTTTTGCTACCGTCATGCGTAATCATATCGGCACCACGCTTATACCCGAAAATCACACCAGTCCCGCGTGACACCGGTCCCTAAAGGTACATTGGATTACGCTTCTCCGGGTCGATTTTAAATGTATCACGTGCCTTTACGGCTATCTTCGCATCGATGCTACCTTCACGTCCAAGTGCACTCAAAGCCGCCAATGCCACGTGACGAGCATCCACTTCAAAGAAATTCCGCAATGCCGAGCGCCCATCGCTGCGTCCAAAACCATCCGTACCTAGCGAAACAACACGTCCTGGCATCCAACGCCCCACACTCTCCGTGAGCGCCTTCACATAATCGCTGGCAGACACAATCGGTGCGGAGCCAGCACCTAAACACGACTGCACGTAAGGTTGACGTTCTTCGGCATCCGGGTGGAGTAGATTCCAGCGCTCCGTTTCCTGCGCATCCTTGTAAAGCTCTTTATAGCTCGTAACGGAATAAACATCCGCCGCTACGCCATAGTCGTCCGCAAGCATCTGAGCCGCAGATAGTACCTCGTTCAAAATCGTGCCACTACCCAATAAGCGAACCCGCGGCGTATTCTTGGCCTTCTTCTCTGGCTCAACGGAACGCAGCTTGTACATACCTTTCAGAATGCCATCCTTGGCACCTTTCGGCATGGCAGGCTGGGCATAATTCTCATTCATCACAGTGATATAATAGAAGATATCTTCACCATCGTGATACATGCGCTTCATGCCATCTTCGATAATCGTCGCCAATTCATACGCATAAGCGGGATCATAGGCCATCAGGTTCGGAACCGTTAACGCCCAAAGTTGACTGTTACCATCCTGATGTTGTAATCCCTCACCTGCTAGTGTCGTTCGCCCCGATGTCGCCCCCAGCAAAAATCCCTTGCAGCGGCTGTCTGCCGCTGCCCAGATGAAGTCTCCCACACGCTGAAAACCAAACATGGAATAAAAGATAAAAAAGGGCACCGTATTAATACCATGATTCGAGTAAGCCGTTCCCGCCGCGATAAAAGAACTCAACGATCCGGCCTCTGTAATCCCTTCCTCTAGAATCTGACCATTCGTCGCCTCTTTATAGAACAAGAGATTATCAGCATCTACCGGCTCGTAAAGCTGGCCCAAATGCGAATAAATCCCACATTGACGAAATAGCGCTTCCATACCAAAGGTGCGCGCTTCATCGGGCACAATCGGAACTACGAATTTACCCAGTTCCTTATCTTTCAACAGCTTCGATAAAATGCGCACAAACGCCATAGTGGTGGATACCTCACGATCCCCGGTACCTTCCACAAATTCGGCAAAGAAATCATCATCCGGCGTTTCAAGCTTGTGCGTCATGCCATGTCGAGAGGGATTGAAACCACCCAATTCTTCCCGCCGCGATAATAAATAGCCTTTCTCTGGACCATCCTCAGGCAATTCATAAAAGGGTAGCGCATTCACTTGCTCGTCGGAAATCGGAATATGAAAACGAGAACGGAAAGCAAGCAACTCTTTCTCTTTTAGCTTCTTTTGCTGGTGCGTTATATTGAGACCTTCCCCGCCTTCGCCCATGCCATAGCCCTTGACTGTCTTGGCCAGGATTACCGTCGGCACACCTTTCGTCTCTGTTGCAGCCTTATAGGCAGCATATACCTTGGCAGGATCGTGCCCCCCTCGCAACATGCCCTTTAATTGCTCATCCGAGAGATGCTCAACCATCTCCAGTAAGCGCGGATCCGTCCCGAAGAAATCCTTGCGGAAAAAGGCACCATCTTCAACGATATACTTCTGGTATTGGCCATCAACGACTTCATTCATGCGACGCGCAAGCAAACCATGCTTATCTTTCGCCAGCAAAGCATCCCAATCACCACCCCATATCACCTTGATTACATTCCAACCCACACCCCGAAAATTCGCCTCTAACTCTTGAATCATCTTTCCGTTACCACGGACAGGGCCGTCCAAACGCTGAAGGTTACAGTTGATTACAAAAATCAAGTTATCCAGTTTTTCGCGTGATGCCAAACCAATCGCACCAAGCGTTTCCGGCTCATCGCACTCACCATCACCCAAAAAGGCCCAAACCTTCTGATCGGAAGGCTTTTTCAAACCTCGATCCTGTAGATACTTGATAAAGCGAGCATGGTAAATTGCCGTTAGGGGCCCGATTCCCATGGACACTGTCGGGAATTTCCAAAAGTCTGGCATCAACCAGGGGTGCGGATAAGAAGACAGCCCAGGACCATCCTCGTGCAATTCATGCCGGAAATTATTGATCTGCTCAACAGGAAGCCGCCCTTCCAAAAAAGCACGGGCATAAATGCCCGGTGAAGCGTGCCCCTGATAATACACAAGATCACCGGTATGATCTTCCGTTTGACCACGGAAAAAATGATTGAACCCAACCTCATATAACGTGGCAGAAGAGGCATAACTGGCAATGTGACCCCCAATACCCTCTTCAGACCGGTTGGCTTTTACAACCATCGCCATCGCATTCCAACGAATAATGCTACTAATCCGGTATTCCAGTTCTAAATCGCCTGGATAGGGAGGCTGTTCACTTGCAGGTATCGAGTTGATATAAGGGGTATTAGCCGTGAAAGGCAAGCGCGCCCCTTTTTGTTGCGCAAATGCCGATAAATCATGAAAAAGCTCCGAAACGCGCGCACTCCCCGCACGATCTAACACTTCATCCAATGACTGAATCCATTCCTGGGTTTCAATCGCATTGGCTTGCTCTGGTGTCATTGATGTATCTGCCATAACGAACTCTCTATATGTTGGTTACTTGTTCCATTTTGCATGCTATAAATTTTTTATGTTTCGCAAAAGAAGGTAAATAGTTAACATCTTTCTTTTCACGATTCGAGAAAAACCATCAAATTATGACCGAGTTTTTTCTATAAAACATTTTGATGATCAAACGTGAAACATCGCGTATGATCACATATGCAATCCAAACGCATAACAAGAAATGACCATTTTTGCAATTCACATATTGTAAAACAACACAACATGAACAAATAGCGAAAACGGGGGTTTATGCAAACAGCAATAATTGGAGATGGCGGCTGGGGTACAGCCCTTGCATTGGTGTTGAACCAGAATGGACACAAGGTAACCGTTTGGGGCCCTTTTGAAGAGAATATTCGCTCCATTCAGAAACAGGGAACCAATCAGGCTTTCTTGCCAGGCATTTCATTGCCTGACACGATAAGCTGGACGAGTGAAGCACAGGATGCTGTAGCGCACGCAAACCTTATCATACTTGCCATGCCAACACAATTCTACCGGAATGTGCTGGAACGCTTCACGCAACATATCTCGCCGCACACGATGCTCGTTAGCGTCACCAAGGGGCTAGACAGGGAAACGCATCAAACCATGACCGATGTTGCGGCACAAACCCTCGGCAATTCCCATGTTGCTGCGCTATCTGGCCCGAGTCATGCGGAGGAAGTCGCCAGGGGGATTCCGACCGCTGTCGTTGCGGCAGCCGCATCACCCGCCGATCAGCAGACCGTGCAACAGGCATTTAACGGCAGTGCCTTCAGAGTCTATACCAGCAATGATAGTACCGGTGTACAAATCGGTGGCGCCTTGAAAAACGTGATTGCCATCGCTGTCGGTATCAGCGATGGATTGGGATTTGGCGACAACACACGCGCGGCACTCATCACGAGAGGTCTCGTCGAAATAACGCGTTTGGGATCCGCCCTAGGATGCCACCCTGCTACCTTTTCCGGCTTGAGCGGCATGGGCGACCTGATTGTCACCTGCACCAGTAGACATAGCCGTAACCGCGGTGTGGGGGAAAGACTCGGGCGCGGGGAAACCCTGCAAAAGATCACCGCCGGCATGCGCCAAGTCGCGGAAGGAGTCTGGAATTGCGATAATGCGCTAGCATTAGCGGCAAAGCACAATGTCGAACTACCCATCACGCAACTCGTTCATCAGATTCTACATGGAGAGCGCCAACCGCAAGATGCCGTCGAAAACCTCATGGAACGAGACGCAAAACCCGAATAGCATCCGATGGACCGGAACCTACCTTATAACCTGATTGCTATACGCTGCCGTATCCCGGTCGCCAACCATGGTTGTCTCAATCAAATGCACGCAACGATGCATCCAGTCCTGCTACCCGTGTTCACACGGGCACATCACAAAACTTCCTCTTACGCCGCAACAGGCTTCAACCCCTCGCCTTTGCGACGTTGAAGGTACAACTGCACGATGGACAATGCCTGACTCACGCTCCAATACAAAACCAGACCGGATGGCATATTATAAAAGATGAACAACATCATCACCGGCATGAAAGCCATCATCTTCTGCTGTTGCGGATCCCCAGCCGATGGTGTCAAACGCTGTTGCAAAACCATGGTTGCAGTCATGAGCAAAGGCAGAATATTCAGTCCGCTCGCAGGGAACGGTATCACATCAGCCAGCAACCCCTCCGGCTCACTCAGATCTGCAATCCAGAGAAAACGCGCATAACGCAATTCCACAGCACTACGCAAAACCGTAAATAGTCCAATAAAGACCGGTATCTGAATGACCATCGGTATGCATCCAGCAAGAGGGTTGACCTTGTGCTCCCGATAGAGAAGCATCTGTTTTTCCTGTAGCTTTTTCGGATCCTTCTTGTACTTTTCACGAAGTTTCTTAAGCTCAGGCTGAAGCGCCTGCATCCGCTTCATACTCTCCGTACCTTTATGCGTAACAGGCCAAAACACCAATTTAACAATGATTGTCAACAGAATCACGGCAACGCCATATCCCCCCGGAACCACAGATTCAATCGCATTCAAAAGTGGCAAGAGCAACTGGCAGATCCACTTGAAAAATCGCCCAAATTCCATCACATCAGCCCACTGATTACCGTGCTGGCGCAAAATGGCATATTTTTTCGGCCCCGCATAAAATGCGATTTCGGTCTCCTGCGTCGTATTTCCAGGTAACTCCCAGGCAGGAAGATCCAGCATCGCACGTATATCCGATACAACAAAGGCATCATCATCTCGGCGACCCGCCTTCACCTCAACAGCATCAATCCCACCCATCGGCTCGAGTATCTGCACAAAGAATTTGTTCTTTACAGCTGCCCACTCCATCGGTTGCTCGTCGTACCGTTCACTTGCCGTCATGGGAACATGTCGCAAGTCAGGAGTGCCACAACCCCCGCCAACGCCAAAATAATTACGGACACGCCGACTTGTATGCGTAACACGACGCTCATCAACAGGCAGGAAATCCACACCGAGATAAGACATTCCTCGCATACCGGGACCTGCCTCTTGCAGTTCCATGTCACCAATGTGCAACTGCTTTGCATCAAAAAGCACCGATTCACCTGTCATATTCTCGAAGGAATCGCGAACGGAAAGATCGTAGCCATCTTCTGAAAGCAGTATGGTCCGAACGAGTCGCACCGTTTCCGAAGAAGCCGACATGCGAACACCCGTTCCGTCAGCTAAAGGCTCCAATGCAAAAACAGTGGTTGCAGGAAAACCAGGGATACCATCGTATTGCAACGCAGGTACTTCGCCAAAATCCAGTTCCAACGGGACCCCGCGCTGATCAATCGCCGCGTCGTAATCAAATAATCGTATGGCCGCTACCCCGCCCCCATGCGAGGTAAAATCAACCGCAAAGACCGCATTGGTTAACGTGACGATTTCAGGATCCGGCAATGCTTCATCAGGCTCATCAACTGGCACTTCCGGTGCATCCACCTCCTCAACAGAAGGGTCCGTTGGTTCGGGGGAGGGTTCATCTACGGAGGGTACCGGTTCTTCCGTCACAACATCAGCAACATCGGTATCCGGCAACGGCTCAGGCTCAGGAATAAACGAACGTCCTATATATGTCCACACGATTAGTGCGATCACTAATGCCCCAACCGCCATGCGTTCCATTCTATTCATGCCCAAAACCTTTCTATTTACTATGTAACTCCGGCACAGGATCAACACCTCCCGGATGGAAGGGATGACATTTCAAAATCCGTTTGCAACCGAGCCAACCACCGCGCAGCACTCCATAACGGCTAATAGCATCATACGCATAATGGGAACAACTTGGATGAAAACGACAACAGGGACCCAACCACGGCGACAAAACCAGCTGATACAGGCGAATAAAGCCTAAGGGTATCCATCGCACAAATCTCATTCTTGATGCTCCCCAGTCAGCGACTTCCGAATACGGAATGCTAATGTACAAAAATCCTTACGAATGGCGTCCATCGACTGGTCTAAAATCCGTTTACGCGCAACCAGTACCACATCGCAAGGAACAGAAAAAACCTCACATTCGAGGCGAAACGCTTCGCGTAAACATCTTTTTGCCCGGTTGCGGTCCACGGCCCGCCGGAACGTGCGCTTGCTTGCAATCACCCCGCACCGACTCCTTCGCGAAGACGTGGGTAAAGCACGCAATACCATGGTGCGCCCTGCTATACTTTGCGCGTCCTGAAAAAGGCGATCAAAATCTTGACCACGACGCAATCGGCAATTCGCACCGAACGTCGCGCGCTTCCGTTCTGCAGATGGCGCCTTCACGGCTAGATTACACCGCCGTCAACTGCGCGCGCCCTTTGCGACGCCGATTCGACAAAATCTTACGACCATTTTTTGTGGCCATCCGCGCGCGAAAACCGACTTTACGCGCACGCTTTTTTGTGGAAGGTTGATAGGTCCTTTTCATTTTTCACCTCATTGCATACATCTAATACGAACAATTCTTCAATGGAGACCTGTGAGCATACATACCAAAAGGCACAAAAGTCAAACACGATATACACCTAAAAACACACAACCCTTGCATGTTGTGCTTCTCGAGCCACAAATCCCACATAATACGGGAGCAATTGGCCGACTGTGTGTCGGGCTTGATGCCCGTTTACACCTGATCGAACCGCTCGGATTCTCTCTGGATGAAAAAGCGGTCCGCCGAAGCGGATTAGATTATTGGCCACACCTCGACCTCCATGTATATACTTCATGGAGCCACTTTTATAACGAGAATCAACCGCAACAGATCCATTTTCTCAGCACACGCGGACAAATCAGCCTGTATGAAGTCAACTTCACACCACCTTGCTGGCTTGTTTTTGGCAATGAAACGCGTGGACTCCCCCCGCATTTTTATCGGGAATTCGAACAAGACCTTTATAAAATTCCGCAGCCAGGCTTACATGCACGCAGCATCAATTTAGCCAATGCAGCATCTATCGCGATGTACGAAGCCTATCGCCAAATCGCCGCCGCTTCCTCACCCTCACCATCATCCCCCATCAAAAGCGATAATTGAGCATTGCTATTTCCCAATATCTTGCGATATCGATCGATCACCTCATGCGCGCGCTCGTGAAACGCTTCCGGCGCCGGATCAGCGATAGGAATCTGCCCGCCAGCCATCACACTATGCCCTCCTCCCGTGCCAGAGCGCCCCACCAGACGCGACATAACCTTCCCCGCATTCGCCTGCAAGTCAGAGGTCCGCAGCGACAACAAGAGCTGATCCCCATACGCACCAATGCACAAAGCCCACGTAGTCTCTTCATCCCGCAGGAGTAAATCGGCAATTTCAGAAACAATGTCCGGTGTTTCCACCGTCCCCAGTAACGTGTAAACACAATTTCCTGCAGAATGTGCGTTCTGCAGCCCCATCCCGATCGCACGAAAATAGCTGCGCGGCACACGCGCCATCGCAATACGTCCCAACATGCGCTTGTTGCAGGTCGGGTACAGATTGAGATAGGCATCAATATCCGCCTGTATGGCCTCTCGCCCCAAGTCAGCCGTGTCCGACCGTATCCCATATAATAAGGCCGTCGCCAAAGGTACCGATAATGCGACGCCAGCTAACGATAAATACTCATGCATGATCGTCGACGTCGCCCCATACGGGCGGCGCACATCACAAAACGGGGACTTACGACTCTGCGGCCGCATGGGGTGATGATCGATCACAAGATCCGGCACCACCTCCCGGCAGAGCCTGTTGTTACCTGCCCCTGGCTGTGTATCCACCAATGCTATCGCGCCAAATTGTTCGCAGTTGGTTCCATCAAGCGACTTGATGTTCAATCCCAGATACTTCAGCAAGGCCCGATTCTCCGCACGCCCCACAAACCCCCCGCAAGCAAGCGTAGTCGTAATCTCCTGAAAGGACTTCACTAGCTCGCGCAATGCAGCGGCTGCCGCAATCGCATCCGGGTCAGGAAAATCCTGCATCACAATCAACAACGTGCGCTTGCCCCCCAAAACGTCACGTAGACGCGCAAGCTTCTTGCGCACAAATTCCCTATGTTCTTCTTTCATGCCCTGTATCATAAAGAGATGCTACTTGATGTCCATATTTTACGAATGCAGTGTTTTTTTCACACATACTCGACAAGTTCATTAGCGCTCTCTATATTGCAACGCATGAGTAGTCAACTACAGATACAACACGTCCGCCATGTGCTGATTCGGCTGGAGGAAACCATTATATTCGCCCTTATTGAAAGAGCGCAGTTTCTGCGAAATTGCCCCGTCTACGAAACCGGACAATTTGGCACTGCTCTGAAAGGGCAAAGTTTATGTGATTTCATGTTATACGAATGTGAGTGCAGCCACGCTAAGGTACGCCGCTACACCAGTCCAGACGAACACCCCTTCTTTCAGAATTTGCCATCCCCTCTTTTACCCCCTATCGGTTATTACCATAATCCTTTGGTCCCCAATGACATCAATTGTAACGCGCAAATTCGCAAGATATATGAATCCGATATTCTCAATCGAATCACACAACCCGGCGATGATGAACAATATGGTTCAACTGCCGTTTGTGATGTAGCTTGTCTACAAGCACTCTCTAAAAGAATACATTATGGAAAATTTGTAGCAGAAAGCAAATGCCGCAAACCATCGGAAGCACTGCGTGCCGCAATAAAAGAGAAAAACAAGAAAAGCATCTTAGAGGCTATCACGGACGCACAGGTTGAAGGGGACGTATTGAAAAGGGTTTTCCATAAGGCGAGCATCTATACCAACGAACTCCACATGGCGAATATGCAAGCAACCTTACAGCCAGAAATCATTCGCAATATATATCAAGATGTGATAATTCCCATAAACAAACAGGTGCAAGTAGAATATATCGTAAGACGTGAAGCCTACCGAGCGTCGCAAGAACTTGCACCAACGAAAGAAACCTCATAAAGGCTTATGCAACGATTATCTTATTTTCTTAAACGAATCTTTCTCATCATACCTACCTTTATCGGAATAACGCTTGTAGTATTTACGCTTATACAATTTGTTCCCGGAGGTCCCGTCGAACAAGCGCTGATGCAAATGCAAGGCGTCGGCGTTGGTGGAGAAAGCGCGGTGGGAGTCAGCGCTGATGCCGCCGCTGGCATCAGTGAGGAATATCGCCGAGAACTGGAAAAACGCTTTGGTTTCGATCAACCCTTCCATATCCGATACTGGAACTGGCTCGTGCGCGATCGCCTCGGCATGCGCATGGAATCGTATATGCACACAGGCAACACGGCCTGGGAACTCATTCGCGGACGACTGGCCGTCTCTCTCATATTCGGCGTCACAGGATTCTTACTCAGCTACTTAATATGTATTCCCTTAGGTATCGCCAAAGCATTACGCAATGGCACGCACTTCGACTTTTTTTCCAGTGCAATCGTTTTTACCGGTTACGCCATACCGACCGTTGCACTCGGCATGATTCTGCGTGCCCTGTTCACCGGGGTCACCGAAGGCTTTCCCGCACTTTTGCCGCTCGGCGGATTCCAATCCCCCCATTACGAAGAACTCACCTTCTTTGCACGCTTTCTCGATCGTGCGCGTCACATGCTCCTGCCAGTCATTTGCTACGTCGCAGGAAATTTTGCCGTTCTAACCATGCTCATGAAAAACGCCTTGCTCGACCAAATCAGCCGCGACTACATTCGCACGGTGTTCGCCAAAGGTGGAAACCGCAAGCGTGCCGTGTGGGCACACGCCCTGCGCAATGCCATGATTCCCATTGCAACCGGCTTTGGAGGTATCATGACCATGATGTTCGCTGGATCTGTCATTATCGAGCGAATTTTTGAAATTCCCGGTATGGGACGCTTCAGCCTCGATGCAATCATCGGCAGAGACTATGCCATCTTCATGGGCATTCTATCCCTTACGTCCATTCTTGGACTAATTGGCAATATTCTCTCCGACTTCTGTTACGTTTTAATTGACCCCAGGATCACGTTTGACCGATGAAAATACGCCTTTCTCCCATAGCCCGTAAACGCCTTCTGCGCTTCAAACGCCATCGACGCGCTTACTATTCCGCATGGTTGTTGGCTGCCATTAGCTTAGCCGCACTTGCCGCCAATCTGCTGGCTAACGAAAAACCGCTTTTTGTACGTTTTGACAGTCAAAACTTCTTTCCCGTTATCCGCTTCTATCCCGAATCTACCTTCCTAGTCGATGGCGGATCCGGCAGGCCCGATTACAAAACCTTAAACGAAAACCCCGTCTTTTCTGAAAACCCTTCAAACTTCATGATCTTTGCGCCAGTCCGCTATGGTCCCACTGAAACGATTAACGAAGAAAAACTGGCCGACCAAACCGGCAGTATACCGATCCAGCTCATCCCCATCGCCCGCGCGGGAAGCCTCGACGTGACCCCCGATGGAACAATCGCCAGACATCTCTCTGCTGGGTTTTTTCTCGGAACAGATGACGATGAAGTGCCCGGCATGCGAATCGATAACATCTGGAACCTAGCACCTGAACTCGAAGAGGCAATTGCCGTACGCTTCGAGAACGAGGAAGCGCCAGCTTTCTCAACAGAAATGACCCCTACGCATCTGGATCAAGTTTCCATGACCCTATCCCTGGCCCCCTTTCGTCCACGCCCCACCCCGCCCCGCACCGTCCGTATCACCTTGCGGTTAACCGAGCAACGCGACCGCAGGGTGCGCCAGGTTTCTTTAATACCCGACAGAGGCCCCGCTACACCACCACCGGAATGGCAAGACCTACGCGAAAGCGACCGCGATCGATTACTGGCCCTAACAGCAGAATCCTTGCCGGAAGAAACCCCATTTGAAGTGGAAGCTGGTCTGTATCGCTACCAAGTCATGCCCGCATCGGGAATTTCCTGGCCGCATCCCCCCGTGAAAGGACACCCTTTCGGCATCGATGGCGCGGGAAGAGATGTGCTCGCACGAATCATCCATGGGCTACGTGTCTCCCTATACTTTAGCCTCCTACTCGTTGTGGTCTCTATGAGCATCGGAACCATTATTGGCGCCGTGCAAGGATACTATGGCGGCAAAACCGACATCCTGATCCAGCGGGGTATCGAAATCTGGAGCGCCATCCCCTTTTTATACGTCATGATTTTGCTCGGATCGATTTATGGTGCATCCTTTGGACTGCTACTTTTCTGCTACGCCATTTTTAATTGGATTGGTATATCCTTCTACATGCGTGGGGAATTCTTGCGTCTCCGCCACGCGCCCTTTGTAGATGCTGCCCGCGCAATGGGCTTGCGCGACCACCGGATCATCATGAAACATATTCTCCCCAATGCCCTCACTCCTGTCATCACATTTGCCCCCTTTTCTCTAGTCGGAGCCATTGCTTCACTCGCTGCACTCGATTACCTCGGATTCGGGCTCCCCGCACTCACCCCATCCCTCGGCCAGCTCCTGCATCAGGCGCAGACCTACCGCACGGCCTGGTGGCTCGTCACATACCCCTCCCTCACCCTCTTTCTCGTCATCCTTTTAGGCGTATTCATCGGAGAAGGCGTTCGTGAAGCCTGCGACCCGCGCCCACGTATCAGGCTGGAGTAAATTATGCCACCATTGCTCGATATTCAAAATCTAACGGTTACATTCGACACAGACGACGGTCCCGTCACAGCTGTAAACCAACTTTCCCTAACGCTCGAACAGGGGCAAATCCTCGGCTTGGTGGGAGAGTCAGGCTGTGGCAAATCCGTCACCGCCATGAGTATCTTGCGCCTGTTACCCCAGCCATCCACGCGTATTACCAGTGGAAAAATACTCTTTCATGGGCACGATCTGTTACAACTTCCTACCGCTGAACTGCAAGACATTCGCGGTAGTCGCATTTCCATGATCTTTCAAGAACCCATGACGGCGCTATCCCCCCTGCATCGTATCGGAAACCAACTTGTAGAAACGTTGCAGATTCATCGCAAAATGCCCCGCAAACAAGCTTGGCCAACTGCGGCACACTGGCTCAAACGTGTCGGCCTGCCAGATGCCGAAGAACGCATGTATGCCTATCCACACCAACTCTCCGGCGGACAACGCCAGCGTGTCATGATCGCCATGGCAATGATGCTCGACCCCGCCGTCCTCATTGCCGATGAACCCACCACCGCACTCGACGTAACAGTCCAAGCCCAAATCTTTGACCTCATGCACGAAATGCATAAAAACAATACGGGCATGCTGTTCATCACACACGATATGGGTGCGATCTGGCAGATGTGCACACACGTCGCCGTGATGTACGCCACCGAAATTGTCGAAACAGGTACCGTACAGGAAATATTTTCCAATCCGCAACATCCTTATACACGCGCACTACTCGCCGCTATCCCCGCCAACACTGCCCCCGGCAACCCGTTACCTGCCATTCCCGGCGCAGTGCCTTCCCCCCGGAACCTGCCCAAAGGCTGCCATTTCAGTGACCGTTGCCCGCATGCTTTCGATAAATGCCATGCCCAACATCCCGATCTCTACCCAACCCCATGCGGACAAAGCCGCTGCTTCCTCTCGGAGGAAAAAACATGAACAATGCTCTATTAACCGTACAATCACTGGCTACGTATTTTCCCGTAAAAAAAGGCATCTTCAGCCGTGCAACGCATGATATCCGTGCCGTCGATCAGGTTTCCTTCTCTATAGAACCAGGTGAAGCTCTTGGACTCGTTGGCGAATCCGGATGCGGAAAATCCCCCCTCGCGAGAACCATATTGATGCTTGAAAACGCAACACAGGGGAATATGTTTTTCGAAGACACCGATCTGTTGTCAGCCTCACCCGCACAATTACGTCGGCTACGACGCAATATGCAAGTCGTCTTTCAAGATCCATTTGCTTCTCTCAATCCCGGCATGACCATTATGGAACTGATCACGGAAGGACTGATCGTCCATGGTCTCATCCAACGATCGAAACGGGCCGAGGTCGCCGCAACCCTGCTCCAGGAGGTAGGATTGGACCCGGATATGGGGAATCGATTCCCACACGAATTCTCCGGCGGACAAAGGCAACGCATTTGTATCGCACGAGCAATCTCCACGCGCCCCAAACTGCTCATTTGTGACGAAGCGGTAAGCGCGCTCGACGTTTCCGTCCAAGCACAAATCATGAACCTGCTCATGAAGCTGCGTCAAGAACTCAACCTTGCATTCCTCTTCATATCGCATGACTTAGGCGTTGTGTCCCATTTTTGTGACCGTATAGCCGTCATGTATCTCGGAAAAATCGTGGAAATAGGAAGCGCGCACGAAATCATGCACAATCCGCGACATCCCTATACCAAAGCCCTGCTAGACGCCATCCCGAAAGTCGGTTCCGACAAATCGGAACGACTGCGTTTACCTGGCGAAATTCCCTCCGCCAAGAATCCGCCTCCGGGTTGCCCCTTCCATCCCCGCTGCCGCTTTGCAATCGATTCTTGCCGCACGACTCCCCCAACGTTGCAACCCTGCGAACGCAACACCAAACACCAAGCCGCCTGCCACCGACGGGATGACACCTTACAGTAGAATGCGGGAACAGAGAACCGTATTCATACAGATCTCAAAACTCGATGATATAGATATATCCATCTGCACGACTGCGGAAATTACCTGACGACAGTCCCCCATCATCAATTCTGGCGGCAATTTCCTGCATTTCCGTTGGTGTGCGATTGGGTCGGTATACAGAAACACCAGCCAGATAACCGAACTGCTCGTAATCCCAATCCCATAGACCACCTATCGGCGTGGGCTCCGACCAACGAATCCTACGTAAATACTCTTCCATCCCAGGGGGTACAACACCAGGCATACGGTCGGGAGGATACCCGCCATTGTCAAGGTTGTACATGGTGAATGCATCAACCGCCATACGAAGATCCTGAATAAATCGATTCACTTGTGCTTCCCGGCGAGCACGCACAAAACCCGGAATCGCAATCATGGCCAAGATGCCAATAATTGCCACCACAATCATAATTTCAATAAGGGTAAAAGCCCGAGACTTTTTCATGCTATAAATCTTATATCAATCAAACAATTACACATACTGTTACTTTCAGGATCATTATCCAACAAAAAAAACACCCTGTCAACGCATGACAGGGTGTACGACTTAAACGCCAAATATAAAACGGCACACAAAATGGAAAGCTTGAACGATCCATGTACGCACCGCTAAAACGCTACTTATCCTCTGGCGCAGGCGGAGCAAATGTACGCGTAGCCAATTCACGATCAATCATGAATAAACCACTACCAGCTTCACCGGCTAATTTGAGTTGATCAATTATGCCGCAGGCATTTTCTTCCTCTTCCACCTGCTCATTCACAAACCACTGCAAGAACACCTCAGTGGCGCGATCTTTTTCTTCTAAAGCTACATCTACCAATGCATGGATAGACGCTGTGACATACTTCTCGTGCTCCAAACCTTTTTCAAACATTGCCAAGGGTGTCTCAACATCTATGACCGGCTTTTCAATTGCCTCAAACGTAACAGCGGCATTCTGGCGAATCAAATACGCATAGATACGTTGCGCATGACTCAACTCTTCTTGGGTCTGTACAAAAAACCAATTGGCAACACCAGGCAGCCCCTTCTGTTGCGCATGCGCCGACATGGCCATATACAAATACGCAGAATATAACTCTTTATTTATCTGCGTGTTTAAAGCAACCGACATTTTTTCTGTGATCATGATGATCCCCTTTTCTTTTTTGCGGGTTTAAAAAAAAGGACACGATGTCCTGCAATAAGAAACCTACTCCTGCCATAATTTGGCATGATTGGACAGTGCTGCCTGGGCCAAGGTACGACCAGCCTCGCGACATTGTGCCAAATCATCCTCTGTTGGAACATATTTCACATAGAGCGCCGGTGACGTCAACTCTACTTTCATCTCCTTCAGGTACTTCTCAACATCTGCCGCCCCTCCGTTCTTGGACCAGCCATAAGAACCAAAAGCAAACCCTACCTTGTGCTGCGGCTTCAGGCCTTTCCAATAGGTCAATACGCACGCCACCTGTGGCATCAACGACATATTCAAAGTCGGCGACCCAACGGCTACACCCGCACAATCCAACATTTCAGTCGCTAATTCCGTGATATGCGATGAATGAACATTCAATAGACGCGCATTAACACGCTCTTCTAAAACCCCCTCCATGATGGCGTCAGCCATCATCTCGGTTGCCTTCCACATCGTATCGAAAACCACCAACACCTTTTTCTCGGGTCGATGCTGCGTCCAGCGGTCATACGCCTCAAGAATGGTAGGAATGTTCTTGCGCCAAATGACACCGTGGCTCGGTGCAATCATATCAATGTCCAGACCGCTTGCAGCATCAAGTGTTTGGCGAATGGAGCGACCATACAACATAACGATGTTCGCATAATACGTCTTCGCTTCTTGCATCACAATGGTCATATCTTCCGTATCGTCAAACCGCGAAGCTGTCGCCAAATGCTGTCCGAAAGCATCCATCGAAAACAAGAGTTTTTCCTCAGGTACATACGTAAACATAGACTCGGGCCAATGAACCATCGGGGTTTCCAGAAATGTCAACGTTCTCCTTCCGAGAGAAATACTATCACCCGTTTTGACGATCTGGAAATTCCATCCAGTCGTATCATAATGCAAACGCAGGGCATCCTTGCATTTTGCGTCACATACGAGAACGGCATTCGGACAGGCCGCCATAACGGCAGGAACACTCCCGGAATGATCAGGTTCAGCATGATTCACAACAAGATAATCAATATCAGTTAATGCTACATGCCCCTGAATATTACCTAGCAACTTATTTGCATAAGGTCCCTTAACAGAATCAATAATCGCATTCTTCTCGTCCTGTACAAGATAGGCATTATAGGTCGACCCTCGCGCTGTTTTGTAACCATGAAAATCACGCACATTCCAATCGACATAACCCACCCAGTGGATTCCTTCACGCAACTTTGTTTCCATCTATTTCTTCCTTAAAAACATATACAAATGTAAAATACAGAATAAAAAAACTGATTTCTTTTGCAGAAGGTCCTACAAAAGAAATCAGTTTCAAAAAGAATCAATAGTCATCAAGATCTGCAAGCAACTCTTGCAAATGCTTGATATAATTATCAGGACCACCTGCTTGATATCCTGTGCGAGCCAACTCTTCCCCTTCAGCATCTAGTAAAAGAATGGTGGGGAATCCGCGTATTTGAAACCGCTCACGAAGCTTTTCATTTTGTTCGCGTAACGCTTCCGGTAATTCCTTGCGCATGGGAAAATCTAGCTCTAACAACACCAGATGTTCTTTAGCATATTCAATAAAGGCATCTTTTTCGAAGACCTCTTCTTTCAGACGAATACACCATCCACACCAGTCAGATCCCGTAAAGTCGACGAGTATGGGAACACCTCGCTCGGCAGCCTCTTCTTTAGCCGCCTCAAAATCTGTCCCCCAAAGGCTTTCGGCCATCCCAACCGTCACCATGGTCATCAACGCGGCTAGGACACTTACCATTTGTTTCATAATGATCCTCCTTTTGGGATTTACGTTTCTCTTATATACGATTGCATTATTCGGCAAATTCGATGTCAGCTTCAGCGCGTAGCTGCTCAAGGTATTGTTCAACCACGCCTTGCTTTTGTTCCATGACAAGTTGCTCTGCTATGTCATCGCGCACGTCATCAAAAGATTGTTCTGTCGCATCACTGCGCTCAGATACCAAAATCAAATGATAACCAAAGTCTGTCTCAACAACATCACCTACAATGCCGATCTGCTGCGTGAAAGCAGCCTCCTCGAATGCTGGCACCATTTGACCACGGGCAAATTGCCCCAAATCCCCGCCCCGCTCACTACTGGGACAGCTCGAATGCTCTTGCGCGGCATCTTCAAACGTTAATTCCCCCGCCAAAAGTTCCTCGCGTATCGATGAAATCTTCGCCATGGCCTCTTCGCGAGCTTCATCATCAGCCCCTTGAGCAACCTCAATGAGAATGTGACTTGCCGTCACGGAAGCCGGCACACTGAACATTTCCTTGTTTTCTTCATAAAAAGCCCGAATAGCTTCTTCATCAGCCTCTTCAATAGCATCTGTCATTTCGTCTAGAAGCGCACGAATTTTCATGTCAGCAACAATGTCACGCCGTAATTCCTCCATGGAAATACCCTGCATCGACATGCGTGCTTCCAGACTTTCGCCTCCGGCAAAATATTCGCGCAATTCATCAATATATTCGTCGATCTCTTCTTCGCTGATTTCAAGATCGGCTGCATCAGCTGCCCCTCGCAAAAGGGTTTGATCAATGAACTGATTCACAATCTGACCCTGCATCTGTTGCATAATCATAGCAGCTTGCTCCTGTGGTAATGACGCAAATTGCGGTGACTGCAGGACTTGCTGCATTTGAAGATCCAAGTCTTCACGCGTTAGCGATTCCCCATTTACCGTGACAACGGCTTTTGTCTCAGCCTCAGAATCCGTATCTCCGCCAACAGCAACCTCAGGCGTCATGACATTTTCAGGAATCTCCGCAGCCTCCATCGCCACTTCAGTCTCCATCGCCATGTCGGTATCTTCCCTTACATCAACAGCACCATGATCTTCACTTCCCTGGCACCCAACTAATGCTGCAGCCACTCCACAAACACCAATCCAACCAAATATCTGCTTTTTCATCCGAAATACTCCCTCTTTTCAATCTGTCGCACAAGCCGTGCAATTCCTAACATAACACAGCAAAATATGATCATATCATCTCGGGATCTATGATGCAAATCGGAAACGAACCCCTGTCATCACAAATCCCGCTTGCATGATAGACCATTAGAAATCATAATGCCGTACTTCTAGCAAATACCCTCGTAGCTCAGTTGGATAGAGCAGCGGACTTCTAATCCGCAGGTCGCAGGTTCGAATCCTGCCGAGGGTGCCACGTTCATGATTCCAAGGGGAAAACCATATCGCGGCTCAGCGATCATGAGAAACCGTAACGCGATAAAATACCATTGGGGCATTGGTAATCGCCCCACAAGAAACGACGTACGTGGTACCATCAACCGTAAAGGCAGATTCTGGCGCAGGATGCCAGACCACCGTACCCGTTACGTTTGTTGCATACCACGGCACGGGATGAAGCGTCTCCGATGTCGTCTCTATCGTCATATAGACCCTGTCCCCCTCTATGGAAGCCGTGAGAATCTCTGCTGTGCCTGTATAACGCCCAATGGGGTCATCCGTCGGCCATGGAATCAAGGTTTGGTCGGGATTAGCGACCCCGATTGTGAACCCTTCATTCGTACCGCTACTCCAAACAAAATCGGTTCGATTGCTCCCTCTGCCCGTTAACAGCAATGAAGCACCCTCCGCCCCTGTATCCATGCCGGCATATACAAAACGCCGGTCGGGCGAGATCATCATGGCTTCACCACCTGTGGACCCAATGGAATCATAAGAGATCTGCTGCTCGATCGCGCCCATTCCCCGTACCAACTGCATACCACCACTTAGAGGTAATGCAGCAGTCAAATCGCGCGTTCGATTCGTGATTGCTGATTGGCCAAAAACATAAAAATTGTAGGCATCCACGGAAGGCCCAATTTCTGCATCAGCACCAAACGCATAGGTCGTATTCGTAGAAAAATCCGTCTCTAAAATATCCATACGCCAATTCCCCATTTGGGCCCGCCCCCATCCCACCAGTTCAACAAATTGCGTTTCAAGACCGCCGGATCCATCGTCAGCAATATTCAACTCGTTAATCCACACCTGCCCCGGTATTGACGATAAGGAATAGTAATGGGGATTCTTATAGGATTGACCACGGTTCAGATCTACTGGCCAATAGTGATCTGGCGTTTCAAAATCCTCATAATATTTCGGGCTCGTGAACGCTGTATGCAAACCATCAAAGCTGGCACGAACTTGGTACTGAACAACCTCGTCGATTGCCTGCGCGGGAATCGCCCCTCCCTCTGAGGTGCGATACACAAGCGATGTCCCACGGTCCTCAATCAGTTCCATCCCCCGAACAAGCCAATCACCATCAGAGAAATTGCCCCAGTCATTGGTCCCAATTGCATAAAGAAGCTGCAGATGGATGTTGGTTGGGTCTAGAAACAGCTCATCAACCTCAACCTCCACATGCACCGCATCCGTGTATAAAGGAATTTCTGGTATCGTTCTTACTTCACGTAGACGAAGATCAGACGCTAGCGGGGAAGTGATCAGGATATTATCGAGCCCGACCCGCCCCACCTCTCCATTGGATAGATTCATTCGGAAAACAACATAATGATTCGTCTGATCATAAAAATAAGCACGGTATTCCTGCCATTCGGTTCCATGGATAGCCAGGCTATCCAAAAGCAACCACTCTTCTTCAGGTGCAAAACGATTGGTGGATGCGACAATCTCCAAATTCGATGGATTCTCATCCCATCCTCGATACTGAAACCGTATTTCACCAATGCCGTCAGGCATGCGAGCGGATTGAATAAAGGGATCAAACAGGTCGTTCGTTATACCGCCAGTATCCTCGATGTAGCTGTTATTCAAAAACGCTCCGAACATGTTGTCTGCCTGCGGATAGAGCCAGGGATCAAGAGAATCGTTTAACCCCTCAGGGCGAACATCTGTGATAAGCGCGTTGTATCCCCACCAGATCATATCGGTAATCTGAGGCTGTTCCGTTAAAATAATAGCGTCAAAGATGATGCCGTCGTTGTGCCCTGGTGTGATATTGCGGATGCGAACACGCGAAATCTCAGGTCGCAGGCTACGGTCCTCAACAACATAAGAAAAGAACTGCCAATCACTCTCACTGCTAATATTGGTGTAGGCAGTGGCGGTATGCCAAACATCAGTGGCATCGCGGTGTTCGTACTCAATCACAAACGCCACGGGACCTGCGGCATCAGGCGCAGGACGGTACTGGAATGAAATCCCCACAGCTCCGGCATCCAGCGCAGGAGAGACGATTTTCTGACTGGCACCATCAAGAACTCTAGAATGACGCATCTCGATCGCGTTGTTCTGAACGCCATTGTCATCTACCCAGACATTGACCGCGGTCCACCCATCTACCTCAACCGTTTCGCCTCTCCAAGCGCTGCGCTCAACATGATCGATGATCATGTATTCGCCACTATTAACTCCGTCATACAACACACGTATATAACCATCCTTCGCCCTATGCGGATAGATCGTGTACCGTTCATAATGAGAATGCGTAAGATTCGTAATAGTCGCAATGGTTGTCCAGTCCAACCCTGCATCTAGAAATTGCACACGGGCGGTAAGCGGTTCCCCTGTATATCCCGGCCGCGTATATAGACCCTCGGAAACCGTCCATCTCCCCCCGCTGTCGCTCCACCCTTGAGGAACATCGACAAAATTTTCACTGTAGATAGGTATTGGATCGGTCGCAAACATTGTATTCGTCACGGCAGAGACTGCTACGTGATCAACAGCTAATGAAGCATCCATTCCATTTACCCCGAAAGCAGAGGCAGGAGGAAGTGCTACGTTATCAGTAAAAATAGGGAAAACAGAGGAATTGGAGCGTAAAATCAATATGCGGACCGAGCTGGGCGAATTCCAGTAAAACGCCATTGTCAATACTTCAGGGGTGGTAATATTCCCAGGTCTCACAGTTGATGTACGTAGCCTAATAAAGGTACCATCTGTTTTTTTCCAGAGCTCGTAGCGTTTTTGGTTCACCCCTACCTGGGTCACGCGTGCCTCATAATAATTCTGGTCGTCGATATAGTTGCCGATAACCGATTTATAGGCAAACCCCATAGAATCCAACGTGCTATTGGTCGGGATATCAGTTGCCATGATATGCGCATCTATTCTGATATTCGTGTTCGTCATCTGGTCATAAATGGTTGGACGAAAGTCATTCGGACTGGCGCAGCGTACATCAAAAGAGAAACGGCCGACATCGGCAATACTGTGCGCACCGTTGCGCACATGCGCCGCGATCCCCGGTGCCAGCAAGGCAGCTTGGCCGATGGGCTGCTCAATAACGATACCACCTCTGATCACATAATGAACATTCGTACCATCTGTCGCCGTCTCGGAGGTAATATTCCAGCTATCGGGGTACGCTTCCCCTGCAGGCCAGCCCTCTTCAAAGGTATCAAAGGCGATCTTAGGGTCACTGAGAGGCCATGACACAAAATCTTGCTGATGCACGGTATAGGCAACCCCATCGTAGCTCTCGTCGAATAGATAAGCGTCAGCCGGCCATGACTCGAAATCCTGGAATGCAACACGCTGGAGCGAGTACGCGCCCGTCTGTTCATCAAAGCGAACCAGGAACAATCCCTCCACATCATCTCCCGGTATAGTGATGGGCGCCCCTCCTGCAATGGCAGTTCCCATCAGCGGAAGCCGGCTGCCGCCCTGACTATTGTCTCCCCATATGTGCGTCGTCCCGTCAACAGTACCCCCATCGTAAAACCCGGTCCCGGCAAGCAGGATATCCGGAGAAGACACGGGCTCTGTAAAACGGACAAATCCCTCCCACAGACCCTCACCTTGCTGCACAAACGTCGGGCCCGGCTCGCCATTGACAAGTAGATCAATCCGCTCATAGGCAGATTCGTATGCACGCACACGATATTGGAAAACTTCATCGATGAAAATCATGGGGCTCTGATCAGAGCCGGGAAGACCGTCATGATAACCCTTGAAGTCAGCGCGGATCCTGTATTCAACTGAAGTTAAATCGGGATACCCCGGAATTTCGCCAATAAATAGGCCATTGGGATAGCGTTCCATAACAACCGTATGTTCCCATTCCCCCCATTCACTCCCATGAGGTTTAATACGATATTCCACCGTTCCCTGAATGTTAAAAGCCGGATGGTACGTTGTATCACTCTCTATAACAGCATGAATGCTTACCGGCTCGAATGCTGTGGGATATGGCGAATGCATATCAAAACTGCGAGCAGCAATTTGCGCTGAAGGGTACGTAATCTGAATGTCGTCAATCGCCAACCAGGATAAATCGTCAGTAGCGCTGCCATCGCGAAAAAAACGGAGGTATACTGGCTCGTAGATATTCAGCGTGGCAGCATAGGGAATCCAGCCGGTTTCTCCGCTATTATCGAATATTTCAACCTTATCCCAGTTCCCGCCATCAGAACTGATTTGCAGTTCACAAGCGAATGGACCCATTCCTGAAGCGTCTACAAAGTTTCGCAAATGGAAACTGACAGTGCCAACACCATTAGACAGCAGGGATGTTTGGACATAAGAGTTCGAACCGGAGACTCCGGAAAAGGCCTGATCTGGAAATAGCGCGATATACTGCCCCGAAATAGGGGGAAGAACTCCAGAAAAAACATGAACTTCGTGAATCGTCCAACCATTTGTACGCACGGTGCCCGGATTAATCAAAGGCGTAGTACTTTCCGGGAAATCGTCAAAGTTCTGTGTATCCAATAAAGCGTCCGTATTGGTGTACGAGACTGGCAAACCGGTGCGATCAATCGGTTCAAGAGCGGTACGGTATGTGCCGTTTAGCGGGTCGAAATACCGGGCGGCCACATAATACTGCATCGCCCCCACTGGACCGCGGGGAATCGTGCCAACATATGTATTTTCCGTCGCGTTCGTCATGGGCACAGGGTAATAGACGTTACTCGTTTCGCATCGAAACCACAATACGACTTGGTCCATCTCCGCACCTAACATCGGCTCAACCTCTACGCTAACTTCCACTGTGTCACGGACCGTAGGATTGGGTGGACTATGAACCAAATCTCCCAAGATTACATGCGGCCCCGGTGCCGTTAGGATCATATCATCTAAAAGCAACTGAGCAGGAGATGCACCGTTCGGTACATAAATCCGCATTTGCGTCATTTCAGGATCGTCAACCAATACGCGCATAAAGGCATATTCTGGCGTCCGCACATCAGATGCAGTAGCAAGCGTAACCCAGTCGTTATCAATACCTGCACGCGCTTGAACGTAAAAAAATGCAGCAGGCTCCAACGTATCCGATGTATTGCGATACCGAAACATAATCGTTCCGATGCCGTCCGACAGCACCGGAGACACAAGGGCACGCTCTTGCGTCGTAGCTACAAATTGGATGCTATGCCCTTCGAAAACCAAATCAGGATCGTCAGTAACTCTTCCGACATACAGTTCCCACCCCTCAATAAAATGCTGGCCGAAATGATCAACACTCCCCCAAGTGTCAAAAGACTGATAATGCGCCTGCTGCAAGCTGTAACGGTTCTCAACTTCGTTATATTGGATAGCCAGCCAGCCTTCCGAAGTATCTTGAATCGTTATGTCAGCCGGATCGTCTTCCTGCAAAATTCCGTAAACGGGCAGTGCTGCGCGGATTTCCGGGTCGGAATCGCTCCAGCGTGTGGTCGTCGTGCCTTGCTGAGATTCAAAGTAGACCGCCAATGGCCCAGGAGAAGTGACGTCCTTGACACCAAGCCAATCATGATCGCCCGCAAGCGCCAAGTCCAAGGCAAGGTCGCCTTCCAGACGAAAATGGTCGTATTGGCTAACCGGAAGCGCTTCACGAAGGAAAAAACGCCCAGATTGTACTTGCGGAGAAAGATCACCATGACCATCAAATGTTGCTGTAATCGTGTAATAAATCCACTCCAATGGAGGCGTTCCATTCGGAAAGATGGCTTCGTGCAGTCCGGTATCATCATCGTAGGATAGCGTGAAACTACCGCTGGCTCCTGCAGAATCCCAGTCAACCTGAACGATGAGATTCGATGCTCCCCCAAGCACATCCAAATCAGCACCGAAAGTGACCGTATCTCCGACACGGGGCTCAACCGGATCTAACCAATGGTCATTTATACTAACCATTGCCGGAGGAGGCGTAATCGTGATGTCATCGAGCCCTAGCCAGGACAAATCGTGAAACATGCTGGCATCCCGAAAGAAACGCAGTTGTACCGCATCATAAAAATCCAAGTGTATCGCCTGAGCAGACCACACAAGATGCGGTTGATTGGTAATCGTAGTATGCGTAACCCAATCTCCGCCCAACGACTTTACCTGTAGATCCAATAGATAGGGGCCAGCACCACCACCGGCTGCAAAATTGTACAAGTAAAAATATCCCTGCCCCAGCAGCCAACCATGGTGTTTCCACATAAGACTCCTCGGCAGTGACACCAGAATGAATCGTGTCTGGTAACAAGGCAAAGTTTGTTCCACTATGCGGCTGCATGATACCCGCCAAATCAGAGAGGATATGCACATCGTGGATGTTCCAGTTGTTTACCGTTTGGAACGCTGGTGCACTGGGAGGGGCTGTTACGCTAAAGGCATCAAAATTTTGCTCAATAATAGTAGCGTGAAGAGCCTCAACATAAAGAAGACCGAGAATCATTGTCACAAAGGCCAGACCGGCTCGACTCATGGCTTATTCCCTTCTCGCAAGCGATTACGCGCAAACAATCCATTACAAACAGACTTTATGGGTTCGCTAGCCAATCGGCCCGAAAGACAACCATGAAGGGCTCCCCGTCTTTGCCATTGCACAAATGACTCGTCAGAACACGAATATGTTACACATAATTCTAACCTTGCACAGCTTTATATTACAGAATCAACCGATACTTTTGCACCTTTCTATGTACGTAAATGCAACACCTTCGCTACGTCGTTGCATGTGGCAACACAAACAAGGTATTATCCGCGCGCCACGGTTGCGACGACTACACGGCGGGCACCGTTTTCCTTGAGCACACGAGCACAGGCATCAACCGTGGCTCCGGTTGTCATCACATCATCGATCAGTAGCCAACGGCGACCCTCTACCCAATCTGGAATACAGCACTGGAAAGCGCCCATGACATTCATCCGCCGCGCTTCCGCATGTAAGCGTGTCTGGGTCGATGTCCACCGTACCCTGCGCAACGTATTGCGCTCAACCGGTATATGCAAATGATGCGACAAATGCTCTGCCAAAAGCCGCGACTGATTATAACTTCGTGAGCGAGCCTTGCGGGGATGCAGGGGAACGTATGCAATGGCATCGATTCCGTCTTTCAGTAAATGTGCACGAACACATCCCGCAAGCAGCAAACACAAATCATACGACAAATAGGTGGCATGATGATATTTGTACCTTTGAAGCAGGTGCCCAACGGCTCCGCGGTATCGAACAGCTGAGCGCGCCATGTCAAATGCGGGCCGGTTTCTCATACACCAACTGCACACGAAATCATGCTCAACGGATCCTTCTAATGGGTCTCCACAAAGACTGCAATAGGGATCACGAATGAAGGGCAGGCCGGCCAGACAATCCCAGCAAATATAATGCCCACCCTCTGCGGCTCCCCCGCAAACCGTGCATACGCGAGGGTAAAGGATATCCAAAGCCCCCCTTGCGATAATGCCAAATCTTGACACTACGGAACGACTACGCTCCCTCATGCTACTCCTTAGCACCAGATCCTCTCAAGAGAGCCAGTTGCTCTCTCTTTACGGCGGGTATACAATCCGCATCCGTTGCGACTGCTGAAGCCAATGCATTGCGACAGGAGCAATCCCTTCCCACTTCCAAACGAGGACCTATCACTTCACGCAGAATGGCTTGCGCTACCTTGGCGTTCGCCTGCATATGGGCTGTCACCATTTCCACCGTCACGGACGCTGCCTCCGGATGCCAACAATCATAATCCGTAATCATGGCAATGGCTTGATAGCACATTTGCGCCTCACGACATAATTTAGCCTCAGGTAATGAGGTCATGCCAATCAAATCGCATCCAAGCTGCCGGTATATCTTAGACTCTGCGCGCGTCGAAAAAGCAGGTCCTTCCATGCAAACATACGTTCCACCTACATGCAGCCGTGGTTTATGTTCCTGGGTTTTCCACCCCTCTAAAACGCGCTGCGTTGCCTCCGTCAAGTGTTCTCGCAGAATAGGGCAGGCCGGCTCTCCAAAACCAACATGCGCGACCAATCCTTCGCTAAAAAACGTTTGCGAACCAGATTGTTTCGTGCGGTCGTAATACTGGTCAGGAAGTACAACATCTCTCGGACAAAAGTCCTCACGCAAACTTCCCACCGCACTAACCGATAAGACCAATTCCACACCCAATTCCTTGAAGCCATAGATATTAGCACGATGGTTGATCTCGGACGGCATATAACGATGCCCCACACCATGTCTAGGCAAAAAATACACCTCATGCCCACCTAGAATGCCACGAACATAGGCATCCGACGGCTCTCCAAAAGGCGTTAAAACCTTGATCTCTTCACGATCTTCAAGGCCCTCCATCGCATATAACCCACTACCACCAACCACACCAATTTTCATCGTTTCCCTCCCTCGCAACACCGCGCCGACTTTGGAAACAAAGACGATGCGACGATCATATTCTATAACGCAAAACCGCTGACAATTGCTCCGCCTTAATCTATACAACTCGCATAATACGGATATGCAGAAGCGTCATCCTGTGCACGATAATAACGCCAACGCTTATAGGACCAAAGCCAATGTTCCGGATGCTGGCGCACCAACTCTTCCAGGCATGCCGTAACCTCCGCGGTAATGGTTTCAGCATCCTTCCCCTGTGGATAAAACACATCACGCACCGAAACATGATAAACGCCCTTATTATCGGGGAAAACGCCCGCAACAGCAAGAGGAGCCTTGGTTTTACAAGCCAACAGTCCCGCAGCATTGCTCACTGCTACTGGTAAGCCGAAAAATGGCACGAATACCCCCCCCTCCTCAGGACACGTATTTTGATCCAACACCAACCCCACAACACCACCAGCACGCAATGCACGCAATAGAGAACGAACAGCCCCTTCTCTTGCTACAGAAATGGAGCCACTTCGGTTGCGCAAGCGACACAGCATTCTATCCACAAAAGGGTTCTTTAGCGGCATCGCAACAGCAGTCATGGGGTTACCCTCCATCCCATACATCATACTCAGTATTTCCCAATTCCCAAAATGTCCAGTAACACCAACCAGAGGATGCTGTTGCATTACAGCACGCATTTTTTCATCAACTCGAACATATCGCGCATAACGCGATCGCGTAAATCGCGAAAACCAGAAAAGATCGAGTAACGTCAAGGCAAACGTCTGGAAGGAATGACAACCGATACGGTTCTTCTCTTGCTCGGAAAGATGATCTCCATATACCAAATCAAGATTTGCATCGCTTACCTTGCGCTCTCGGCGGGAAAACCGCCAACCAAGCACACCACTGCAACGAGCCAGACCGAGAATACATCCTCGCGGAAGCAACGGTATCATGCACCACGCCAACCATGCCAGGACAACCTCTGGGATCATGCGTAATTGTCTACGTGTCAAAATGGAAAATGCCCTTTCTGACTGCATACGCATGGTCATGTATACACGCAAAAGTAGGCCGTCTGGGGTTCGAACCCAGGACCCCTTGATTAAAAGTCAAGTGCTCTACCAACTGAGCTAACGGCCCGCGAAAAAGGAATGTGCATACTACGGACCGTCCGACTCCTTGTCAAGAGCATCCAAGGCCTTTGCTGCTGCTGCCACCTCGGCCGCTTGGCGGCCCGTACCCTTTCCGAGCCAGGAGCGCCCATCCGGAAGCTGCACCGAAACCGTGAACATTTGCGCATGAGCGGGCCCTTCAGACTGTATCAGACAATATGCGGGGGCCTCTTTCCAACGAGCCTGCACCCATTCCTGCAAAAGCCCCTTCGGATTCGCACGCCGCAAGTCAGGCTGCCCGACCAGCGGCAATCGTTCCACAAAAAGCGTTGTAAACATTTTCTGAACGGCCTTTAAGCCACCATCAACCCAGGCCGCCCCAAACAACGCTTCCAGCAAGTCAGCAAGGTTTCCCTGGCGAATGTGCCCACCACTACGGGACTCCCCTTTCCCAAGTTTCAGATATGGGCCCAGCCCAGCCTCGCGTGCAATATCAGCCAGAGCCTTACCACTCGTGATCTGACTGCGCCGTTGGGTTAGGACACCTTCAGGATCCGTACCACATTCCCGGTAAAGCGCATCTGCTGACAAAAGTCCCAATACAGCATCCCCTAAAAACTCTAGCCGCTGATTATCCTCCCCTACACCACCATTTTCATACCGATAGGAGGGATGCACAAAAGCCTGCGATAACAATTCTGTGCTGCGGAATTTGTATCCAATCATTTTGGCGAGTTGCTTGGGATGGATCATACTGTCATCTTGTATGCGTTTGATCATCGCAATATTTTCTCCCAACCCAGTCACACCACCAGATCCATGCTCGAAAAACACCATTTACACCGCAGCCAAGCAATGTGCGCTGCGTTAGCGCTCCACAAACCATTTGACAGCATCACGCAAAAAATCATCTGGCTCTGTCAGTCCAGGTGGCAAAGTCATCTGAATCGAGAAATAAGCCCAACGTTGTGCCTCACCTGTCCACAATCGATCCCATCCCGCCCGCAAAATGCGTGACCAATGATAAGGAGTACGCACGTTATCAACCCCCTCAAACCAATATACAAAATACTGGATGGGGCGTGTGTGCTCCCCTGCTCCCCGAGGATAAATAGGATAGACCCCCACATCAAAGCGTTCCCCATCCGCTGTCTCCACCGATAAGAAGGACAAATCGCCAATCGGCACATTCTGCGCGACCAAACACCAATCCGGACGATGTATACCCTCACGTGACTCTCCTGTAATCAGTATGATCACATGCCGCTGCAACCCCTCCGGACCACGGTACAATCGCCGGTCAATTACCACATCCCGAGGCAAGAGTGCACGCTCGGCAGGCGAAACCGTGTCAAGCTCACCTCCTGTCACCGGACATACTCCCGGCTCAATGATATCTGCATCCCGAAAAACCCGATTCACGCTAGGATCCAGGGAATAAAACAGATTTTCCCCCTCCCATTCACCAATGGATTCCGGCAACGACCAGACCGCAGGAATAGATCCCGCTGGCTTTACGCGCGAAGAAATATGAAATACAGGGATCGCACTCAATAAAACCAGAATACCCAGAATGACATGCCATTTCTTCATAACGTCTTTCCTCGCAATCGTCTCCAGCCCGTTACAGAGAGATCCATCAAACCACTCACCCCCATCACCATGAACACACACAAGACAAAAATCAGATAGCCCGAGTAATCGTGGTAAATCTTCATTGCCAAATCCTGCCCCCAAAACCGCGCGACAATGGCGATTGTTACAATCCGCCCAATATTGGCAGCGACGGCTACGGGAATGCTCATCGCAAATAAAAACGCGCGCGAAAACCAGTGTTTCTTGAACATATAGGCATAAACAGCTGTAATCGCCATCAATGCCATAATCGATCGTATTCCACTGCATTCATCCGCAACATCCAAGGCAAAACCTTGCCCAGCGGAAGAGACAACTGCCGTATGCATTTGCTCCGTTGGGATTCCAATCCCATTTAAAATCCATGTGGAAACAACCGTTCCGAGCATCCGCAACGGAAACGTTGCATGTGCCAAAAAAGAAACCGGCACCGCAAAAAGAAGAAACCCAACGGGAAACCAAGCCTGCCAAGCCGCCCGCTGCCCCAGAAATAGCCAAATCAATCCCCACAAGCTCAAGACAAAGGCCATAGCCGATAGATGCGGAATCTGCATACGCAACCCTGCTGCATGCATGAGGACAGCTCCCGCCAGCAAAACCAAGCCAAAACCATGTGATGTAGCTTGCTCCAGAAGCCCCTTCCAAACCTTCCGGTCACGCCAAAAAAACCAGAGACTGATAAACGGGATCACCAATCCATGCGAATAATCCACAGCATCCGTAGATTCCTGAGACCACATTACATACAACCAGCGAAATAGAGAACCCGTCACCCCCTCGCCATGCCAGATGGTTGCCCCCCAATGATGCAACAATAGCACTACAGCCATCAGGGATGCTGAAAAATAACCAAGTTGTTTTTTCCCATTGTCCATTCTAAATATCCATAAATACAATCTATATATGTTTCAATATGCAAGAACACCAAAGTGTATCAACCGGTCGTCCCTAAACCACCATTCCTTGTACGTCAAACGCAAACGCGGTGGATACGTCCACGAAGCCAAACACATAGCTTAGCAAGAAAGGCTGCAGCAAGAAAGATCAAGATTAAGTCAAAAGGTACCCTGAAACGAATACGCGTAAAAAAGATGGCACTTACAAATGCATTGCCAACATACAGGATATAACCAGCCAAAACGCCCCGCGAAAAAGCGAAACGGCCAAAGAAAACAAGCCCGCACAATGCTAGCAAAAGAAGCGGATAATAACTCATGAACAGCACAGCATCACGCAAAGAGCTTTGTTCAGACTCCACGTAAAGCACATTCCGGAAACTGAAATATGCCAGAACTTTTCGTGCATATAATAAACTCGCCTCCAGAGGATTGGACTGGATCCATTCTAATGCATAGGAACGCAGTCTTGCATCTCGCTCTACCTCATTCATACCTTCGGTCCGTTCCATATAATGAGAAATGTCCGCGTTGACCCCACTTTGCGGTGTCGTGTTCTCGGAATTACCTAATAAGAAGTTAACACCACTATTGGTTGACAGCAGGACAAAGCGCTCGAACAAAAGCGAATTACGTACGCTCCAAGGTGTAATTACAACAGTAGCACATAAGATAAAGAGCACAGCACGCTTCAAAAGCAGGATGCCATTCGAGGATGGCCCCATGATCGCGATGCATAGAAATATGAGAGGCAATACCAACAAAAAAGCTGGCACCGCAAGAATCAAGAATCCATATAAGAGTCCGGCAATCGCATAGCGCCACCAAGTTGTTTTGCTAATCAACACCAGCGTCGCAACCAGAAAAAACCCACCTGCCGTTTGCGGATATAGGGTTCCCGCCGTGTAGATAAAAAGAGGATACAAGAGTGCCAACACAAAAACCCAGATACGAGTTCCCTTCCCCACATGCATCTCGGCTAGTTTACCAACCAACCATACACTTCCCACAAAGAATAACGCATTCAGAAGTTTACCCATTACCGGCTGAGGTAGGATACGATAGACAAGCGAGAGAAGAAAAGGCCAGCCAGGCGGACGATACGCAGTCGGTTCTCCGTATTCGTTGCTGTAACCATCACCTTCCAGAATGGAAAGAGCCAACTGGTGATAATCGTACTCGTCCGGATAACGCAGCTGATTGCCACCTGTTATAGCCAAGCTCAAGGAAACGAAAATCAACAAGGCGAACAAAAGCCTTTCAGCAAGACGATGATGTTTCTGAAGGACACGCAACCAAACATGCATTTCTCAACCCTTTCTGGTAAACTAGATCCATCGCGATGTGCCGTCTTTCACAACGCCTTAAAGAGCATGGCCCACAGCATATTTCAACTGTACCGCGGAACGGAATAACTGATATTCAGCCTCATATTGCTGCAAAAATAACGCTGCAAGCTGTATGCGCAGATCACGAATATCGGGGTGCTGTTCGCCATATGTAGCCTCTTTCTCCGCAATGAGTTGCTGTATATCGCGCACAACCCCGGCAAAACGTGAGCGCAATGTATCACGCATACTGCGGGCCGTCTTGTAGGTAGCAAGATACGTCACTACTTTATCAAAAACCCTTTTCCGTGCGGCATCCACGCGGGCTTGTTCGCGTTGTAAAGCAAGCACGGCAACATGACGGGAATCTTTAGAACGAAAAGCTTGGATTGGAAGCTCGACAGCTGCCTGTAATGTCCAACTTTCCTCATCCCGTCCCAGATCTAAATCTCGTTGCGAATATCCAACTTGAAAGAAGTCAATGAAAGGGATAACCCGTCGTTGGACTGCACGCAAATCATACGCAGCAGCCTCTTTTTCCCTGCGTGCGGCAACTAACGCGGGATGCTGATCAAGTGCAAGTTCCAGCAAGTTGTCTGCATCTGGCACGGCTGGCAATGCGATTATATCCCGAAACGACAACTCACCCAATGGCCATGCGGCGTCATCCTCCAAGCCAAGTAAGTGCAAGACAGCCATGCGGGCTTGCACCAAATTGCTTTGCAACGAGTCCTTCTCATTTTTTGCAGCAAGCAGGCGTGTTTTCTCGCGCAGCAAATCAACAGGAGAGTATTCCCCCGCCTCCTGCAAAGCCGTAAAGTGCTCAAGTTGTGAAACGCGTTCACGAATAATCCGTTTTTGGACACGCAATACGCGTTCGATATAAATGACCTCTAATAGCTGCAACCGCACGTTACGCTCCACGACATATGCCTTTTCCCGCAGCAAAGCTGTTTTCGCCTCAATCCGTGATCGCTCGGATTGCTTTTCTGCTCCTCGACTCCAAATATGCGGCGGGAAAAAGCGCAAAGCAATATCTGCAGAATCAATATCCTGCGAGCGGGGTGCATCCGTAGAGCGAACCGAGTAATCATACCCCATACGCAATTGCGGATTACCCCATCGCTGCATGACCACCGACGACGCCGTCATACGTTCCAGTTCGTATTGCCCTACGCGAATGTGCGGATCATGAAATATCGCGGCAAAAACAATATCATCAACTGTCGTTACCTGCCTGGAAAGAGGTGAACGTATCAACCCGCGCACTGCATCCCGTTCTTCTTGTGTAACCAAGACAAAAGGATCTTCAAGCAATGGGGCATCGTCTTCCGTAGCATAAGCAGGGTTTGCCTTCAGCACGACCAAAAAGCTACACAGACAAACAAAGCGTAATAAACCAGAATCGAAACATCTTTTCATCTTGCAAAGCCCAGCCATTCCCATCTCAGCGGTATCGAAATCCGCACAGATTCGCCCGGAACCAACCAGTCATTCTCATCCGTAAGTTCCAGTACCACCCTACGTCCACGCAAGGGTTCATTACGTATAGGATTCACACGCACAGGTAGCGATCGAACTTCAGGTGCAATAGCCTGCATGCTGGCGCCCATAACACGCCCCTCTCCCGATACACGGCTCACGTAAACACCTTGATCCCATTCGATCTGCCCCTGGTAATGCTCCGGCAAAAAACCGATGACCGTACGCGTAGTTTCCGGCACCAGCAGGGCAATGGGGTCACCACCCGAAACAACACTGCCCGGATTGTGATAGACCCGGGAGACAACACCATCTCGCGTAGCATATAACGTATAAACCTCTTTCTGCAATTGCCGCCTTTCTGCACGTGCCGATAACATCGTAGCTCGCGCATCTAACGCCTCGACAACAGCATCTGCAAAACTGTTGGCATCATCAATTTGCAGCCAGCCACGCAACTGTTCTTGATCAGAACGCAACGTAGCTACGCGATCTGTATGTAATGCAATCAATTGCGGACGTGTTGCAATGGACGCCTCAAGTGCAGCAATATCGGGCCGCAAGGATGCCAATTCTGACTCACGAATCAAATTGCGCCTACGTAAATCCTCCCTGCGTGAATATTCATCGCGCAACGCCGCTAACTTGGCCTGATCACGTTGTAAAGCCGCACGCTCTGACGCCAGCGCTCTCTCGGCAGTCCGTTGCGACTCGGCAAAATTCTGCATCATACGAGCTACATCGCGCTGATACCCCGTGATCGAATGCTCGGCTTCCAATAAACGAGCGTCTTCAATCGCCATCCGAGCCTCCAATAAGGTCGTGTCCATTCGCGCAATGGGATCTCCAGCCTGCACCACATCACCAACTTGAATATACAATTCCGCCAACTTCGCCGTTTCAAGCGGTGCAATTACATCCTCTAGGGTTTCCGCCACACCTTGCATACCACGGATACGAGACGTCCGACTATACAACCAAGCAGCCACCACTACCGCTGCAATCCATATAAACAAAGGCCAATGACGCGATAGCCATCTCCAAACCTCGAAACCCGTACCATGTGTTTTTGTTCGATTACGTTTCATCTGCAAGTGCTTTACAATTCTACGGTTGTTCGCTGCATCAAAAGATTCACATCACGCAGACCGGGAATCTGCCGCAACCCCTCTAGAACATCTGTTTTATAACTCGGATCCACCAGACGCAATTGATATGAATACTCCAAATCGTCCCCCTGAACCGATTCTCGGACGGCCACCAGAAAATAGGACGAACAACAATGATGCATGAGCCGCCTGAATTCCTGTTCAAAATCATGCTCGGCCGGGGCCATAAAACGCAACAGTCCATCATAGGAGCGCCGGGATGCGAAGGGGGACCAATGCAACAAAACGGCCGCAAGGGAAAAAAATGCTGTACCGATAATGGCAACATCAAATGTGTTGGCGCCACATGCGATCCCCACAACAAATGACGAAAAAAGAAATATCATATCGCGAGGATCACGGATAGGGGTACGAAACCGAATCACGGCTAGCGTGCCAAGAATACCAAGCCCACGTGCAAGATTGTTCCCGATTGCCATAATCAGCATACATACAATCAACGACCCGAGAACCATGGTATGTACGAAGGCACGCGAATACGAAAACCCTTGAAAGGTCCACCGATAGATCGTCGCCAATAAGGACGAGAGCACAAACGCCACCAAAAAGGCCAACAAAATCTGCTCTGCACTCAAAATGTGAGCCGCCCCGAAAACCGTTAAAAAATCATCCATGATAACAAGTCCCTAACCAAACCCTAACACATCAGGCTTAAAAGGTGCCTCGGCACCTTCTCCCTGAAAGAGAGCCTCACTCCATACCGCTGTCGAATACTTGCAGTTCCCGATACGTGTCAGGTCAAAATCGTGCACAAGATTAATCATCCAAGAGGGCGCATCGTACAAGGTTTTCAATTCCAGAACAACGCCAGAAAATGAAAACTGCTTATATTGCTGCAAGGCGCTATCCATTGCAATCCATCTCCCGGAACGCCCCCAATCCGTCCAGGATCTGCAAGGCTGATACTCCAGCCTACGATCAAACGTGACTCTAGCATAATGGTCACTGCGGCCGATGTACGACTCCCGAACATAACGAATTTGTGCTTTCGGTTCAGCTCCAATCATCATAACCAAACCTTTGAACTCAATAAAGGCATGTGCCTCCCGTTCAGATCGAAAGGGTAATGTCACACGAGAAGACCGCACGAGCTCTTGAGACCAGTCCGCGAAAGGAATGACTGTGCGCGACTTTATCACCATGCCACCCGATTTTCGCTTCACTTCGGTAAATACCGGGAACTGACCAACAGGATCCCCATAGGTACGAACCCGCAGTTTGAAACGATGAAATGCCTCATGCTCCTTTGCATAATGCAACGGCACCCCAGGCCCATCAAGTTGCATCGTATTGACGGTATACTCCGGTAGATCGCCCACTCCATGAGGATCCCGACAACAAAATGGTTTAATATACGCACGGATCTCCGGAACAAGGTGCACTGGAATGATGTACTTGGCTTCATGCCGCTCTGTAAATATGTCAACTGGACCAACCGGATCCTCGTTTCGTCTCATCCAAGCCAAAATCTACCCCACTTACAATTCGACCAAAAGCAATTGCAGATACCTGCCATCTTCACCCTGCCCCAATGGTACGCGATAGCGCCGGATCGCAGTAGCTCCGTTCGGCATGATCGTCTCATCCAGAGGCAGCAAATCCTCCCCGATAATAGCTTCGTTCCAATCCCCCGAAACCAAATCATCCGTTATCCGAATGAGATAACGAAGCTCACGATCCGGATCCAGCAACACGCGATGCTCATATACAAGTCCCGATTCATCTGATCGCACCAACGGTTTCTTGCCGGCGACCGCGTCATCACGGCTTAGACCCAGCGCATAGCGCACCAGATTCACTATACCGGTATCATCAGGATCAGCGAGCGGGCCGCTGACGGCGGGATCCTGCAGCTCGCTCGCGTCGAAGTTGTCCTCCTGCCAGCGCGCAAAACCGGCCGTATCGTCCCGGAAAAACGGCAACGAGAGCATGTGTCCCGCAACCGGCCCTGCCCCGAAGTCCATTGTCGCCTCTACCGTCTCAGCGGCAAAAT